>CAZQTQ010000264.1:1541-6386 GCA_964596025.1 uncultured Rickettsiales bacterium | reverse complement strand
TGCCGGGGCAGCTTCTTCAGCCGGGGCAGCTTCTTCAGCCGGGGCAGCTTCTTCAGCCGGGGCAGCTTCTTCGGTCGGCGCAGGTTCTTCGGCCGGCGCAGTTTCCTCAGCCGGAGCCACTTCTTCGGCCGGCGCTGTTTCTTCGGCTGGCCCAGAGTCCGCTCTTTCCTGTGGAGCCGGCTCAGCAACAGCTTCATCCTGCGTCTCTGGGGCAGGATCCTCCATTGGGGCGGGCTCGGCAGCCCCCGTGTCCTCGGAGTACTCTTCTTGCGTGCCCTCGGCGCCCATGCCCCCCTCGGCCGCCTCGGCTTCGGCGGCTTCAGCGGCAACAGCAGCGGCTGCGGATTCTTCGGCCTCCTTCTGGGCCCTATCGAGCTCACGTTGACGCTTCTTCTCGGCCCTCTTCTTCAGTTTTTCGACCTCTTTGAGGTAGGCGTGAACCGGATCATCCTCGGCCAACGGATCACCGGCCTCTTGCCGAGCCGCCATGTACTGGTTGTAGGTGTCGATGGCAGCGTCGAAGTTGCGTTGGAAGTCGCCCTGCAGGATCGCGAGGTTGAGCAGGGCATCGTTCCGGTAGGGTCCATTGACCGAGGCGATGGACTCGTAGAGGGACTGTGCTCCTGCGAGGTCTTCCGTTCCTCGGCGGGCGACCGCCAAGTTCAGCTGAATGGGCACATTGCCCGGCAGCTTTCGGTGGGCGGCCTCAAGCAGCTCCCTCGCCCCCTCAAAGTCGAGATTGACCAGTTTGACGTGGGCGAGGTTCACCATCGCCCCCACGTCGCTGTCGTTAAACTCCAGGGCCTTTTGGAAGCGAACCTCAGCCTCGAACTCCGCACCCTGGCGAAAGAAGACCAGGCCCAAATTGGATTGAATGGCGGAGCTGGTGTCCCCGCCCGGCACCGAAGCTTCAGCCTTCATAAAGACGAAACGGGCCAGGTCCAACTCTCCTTGGTCGATGTATGCGAGGCCCAATGTGTTGTAGGCGTCCAGGCTGTTGGAGTTCAACTTGAGGATGGCGCGGGCCTTCTTGACCGCTAGCTCGGGGCGCCCCTCCTTGCGGTAGATGCGCGCCATGCCGTTGAGCAGGTCCACGTTCTTGGGTGCCATGTCGATGCCGCGACCGTAGTGCTTCCTGGCCTGGGCGACCTCGCCCATCCGCTCCTCGACCATTCCAAGGGAGAGCCAAACCTCGACTCGGGCCGCGTCCAACTCCGCGACCTTCAAAAAACTCGTCTTGGCATCGATGAGCAGGTCTTGTTCGAGCTGCGCTAGGCCAAGGTTGAACCAGGCGTCCGTGAAATCGGGAACCAAGGAGACTGCCTGGGCGAGACGAGTCGCCACAGCCATCAGATCTGGGGGCCCGCCGGCAATCCCCCGACGCAGCATGCCGGCCTCTTCGAAGAGCTGTACAGCCCGCTCCTTGGCTGTCGGCTCCCAGATCGGGTAGCCCTCGCCGTCGAACATGGGGTTGCCGTATGCGTCGATCATCTGCAGTCGACCGTCCGAACTCTGGCGACGGCCACTCATCTCGTCGACGACGACGCCCATGTCCCCGGTACTGACACCCTGGGACGCCGAAGTATCCGGTTCAGCCTCCTCCGACGGAGCCTCCTCGACCGGGGTCTCCTCGACCGCCACCTCTTCCGCCGCCTGAGTCGAGGTCTCCGTCGCCTCAGGCTCGGCAGTGCCCGAAGTCTCCGTCTCCTTCTTCTTGCAGCCACCGAGGCCCAAGCCCAGGAGCAAGACGAGCAGACTCGCCCACCGGAGGAAAATCACCGACTGCCTCCCGACGCCGCGAAGCGGTATGGAGAGTCGAGGAGGACGGAGGACAGCTCAGGCACCTTCTCCACGGCCTTGGGCAAGCTGATGGCATCCGAGGGAATAACCGTCGACTTCTCAGGCTTGGGTACGGGATATGTATTCGGATCCGTGCGACTTAGTTCCTCCAGAGCCCGACCAACCCACTCGTTGTAGCGCTTCTTCTGGCGCGCGAAGTCGTAGACCGTCTCAAAGAGCTTAATCGCGGTGTCTTCGAAGGGCTGAGCCTTCTCGCTCAACAAATCAACATAGGCGTAGAAGTAGTCTTCCTGATCCGGATTGTCCGCATCGAAAGGCACCGGGGCGTTCAGCCAGGACTCTCCGTGGCGCTTGAAGCTCAGCGCTTTGTAGTAGAGGGCCGCGCTCTGCCACAAGAAGTCGGGGTAGGCGACAACAAAGTCATCAAAGGTCTTGGCGAGCCTGGTGTTCCACTCCAGTTTCTCAGCAAGGACCGCCTGGAGTTCCTCCTGATCCTGGGTGTTGGGGAATTGGAGTTTTTCGTACTCCTCAAAGTCCAAAATGAGCGGCTGGAAGGCAATTTCGGCCGTAATCCGCATCCCGATTCCGCCCAGGTCCTCCTTGATGGTGGCGTAGGAGTCATAGATCAGCTGAACGATCTTCTCAGCGTCCTTACGCTTGCCCTCGACCAAGGCATAGTCGGCGAGTTTTCGTTGCGTTTCGACCCAGCGGTCAGCATCTTCTTCACCGTAGAGCTTGAGCCATTTTCGGTAGATCCGCTTAGCCTGCTTCGTGTTCTCCAGCGTCTCCCAGGTCTCCGCCGCCCGGAAGAGGACGTTCTTGGAGTCCTCCAAGTCCGTGTACTCGTCGTGGTACTTCTCGAAGAGCCTGGCCGCCTCATCGAACCGCTTGAGACCCATCTTCAGGAAGGCTGCGTTGTACAGCGCGTTCGAGGCGTCCTCGTGGTCGGGGTGGTAGGTCAGGATGTCCTCGTAGTAGCGGACCGCCTTGTTCAACTCCAGGACCCGCTCGTAGTTGGCTGCCATCTTCCAGAAGGTGGCCGGCGCCTGGACGGAGTGGGGGAAGCGCTCCAGCAGTAGCTCGAAGTACTGGTTGCTCTGCTGGGTCTTGCCGAGCTTTGAATAGCTCTGGGCAATGTTGTAGACCACGAGGTCGATGTTTTTCGGCTCCTTGTCGGTGCCCTCGCTGCCGTAGCGATCGAAGAAATCCAAGAAGGCGACGAGGGAACACTCGAAGTTCTCGGACCCGTACGCGATCTCGCCGTCTTTGAAGGTCGACTGACGGGCCAGTGTGGCGAAGGTCTCGTTCCGAACCCGGGCAAGCTCCTCGTCTTCCCCGAGCTCCATCGCGGCGAACTTCTCGGCGGACCCGCGCATGCGCGAGAAGTCTCCAGTCAGCTTGTAGGAGTCGACGATTAGGCCGGCGGCGAAGCTGGCAAAGTCCGTCTTGGGGTATTTCTCGACGATCTCCATGAAGATCCGTCGGGCCTCCCAGAAGCGGTTGGAGAAGTAGTAGACCTGCCCGATGTCGTAGAGCAGGACCTCGATCCCCTCAAAGCCTTCGACCTCAGCCTCAACCCACCGGATGGCCTGGATGTACTTCTGGGTGAGCTCCGAGAGCGGCAGGATGGGGTATTGAACTCGTTCACCCAATGCGGGCGGCGCATTGGCCAAGGCGGCAGGCTGGGTGGTGACGTCCGGTTCACGCGCCTTCCAGAGGTAGTTGTAGGAGTACATCACGCCCTTGATGGCGTCTTGGCGGTAGTCGGTCTCCGGGAAGCCGAAGAGACGCTCATATTGCTGAAGGGCCCGCTCCCACCCCGTGATCATCTCACCACTGGAGGTGCGAATTGGGTTGCCGCCAATCCAGAAGTAGCAATCTGCCAGGTAGTAGTTCAGCTCGTAGGCGTCTTCGGCAAAGGGGAACTGCTCGAGGTACTCCTCGTATTTCCGGGCCGCCAACATGTAGTCATTGGCATCGCCAGAGGACTGGGCTGCGGTGTGGTACTCGTAGGCCACCTGCCGCAGCGACTCGAGGATGAACCCCGTGGACGCAGCAATGGCCTCCTTGTTGTTCTTGTTCGCCTCGAACCACTCGCTCTTGGGCCCATATCGTTCGGTCAAGTCGATGCGGGCCTTGGCCGCCCGCCCGCCGTCGGGCGAGGCAAGGCTTCCGTAAAGCACGATGATGGTGTTGGCGAAGGTCGGACCGTCTGGGCTCAGCGGGTAGGACCGCTGGAGTTCACGGTAGGCCTCTATCGCCTCCTCGTAGCGCGCCTGGTCCTTTAGAATGACGGCGAGTTCCTTGAGGACCGGGTAGGTCCAAGGCTTCTGACCCTTCTTCGCGAGCTCAAGCGTCGCCAGTGTGATGGGCGAGATGCCGGTCTCGACCGCCATGTCGGTAAAGGAGATCGCGAGGTAGCGGATTGACTCGACCTTGAGGTCCGTGGGACGGCCGGTTCGGGCCTCCTTCTCCTCGGACCAGTCGATCAGCTCCACAAAACGCTCGATCGCCACATCGAGGTCATCGACCTTGTAGTAGGCCCAGGCCAGCTTGTAGAGAGCCAGCTCATAGAGACGATCCGCCGAGGAAGGAAGGGGCCCATCAACCAGCTTCCTTTCGAACTCCTCAAGGATCTCACGGTAGTTGCTCAGCGCGCGCTCGTGCTGGTTTTCCTCGAAGTAGATGTCACCGAGGCGGAAGTAGGCCTGGGCCCGGTAGGTACTCTCGGGAACATTGGCCAACAGCGCGCGGTAGGTCTGCTCGGCACGCTCCGGATCCAGGTGCCTACCCGTCTCATCGCTGTAGGTGTAGCCCAACATGTAGTACACGGCCCCGAGCTCTTCGTAGTTCGGGAACTCGCTGATGATGCGCTTGTACAGCGCGATGGACTTTCGGTAGTCCTTGGTCGGCGGTTCGGGAAGGTAGTCGACCTTCCCCTCGTCGAAGAGATCTTGGATCTCGTTGTACTCGTCATTGGCCAGCAGGAATGCCTCGTCGCTGACCTCAAAGTAGAGTTCAGCGAGCCGAAACATCCGCCGCGCA
>CAZQTQ010000264.1:0-1531 GCA_964596025.1 uncultured Rickettsiales bacterium | reverse complement strand
AACTGCTCGTGCAGCTCGATCGCCTTCTTGCGGAGTGCCTGCTCCTCTTCGTCGGCGACGGTCACCAAGAGGTCGTAGCCAGCACGCAGTTCGCGAACCTCGTCCTCGTAGCGTCGGCGTACAACTCGCGCGACTTCGCTTCCGAACTCCCCGGCCCGGGACTTGAATCGCTCGACGGCTTCCCGCCAAGCCATCATCTCAGGCTCATCAGCCGCCGCACTGCCGTCACTCACCTTGGATTCGGCCACAGCCTCGTCGACGCCCTCGTGTTGGACGAAGACCGGCCCATTCTCATCGAATTCGCCCCGCTCGCCTGTACTCAGGTCGATGTCTGGAGGAGGGACGCACTCGAACAGGCCATCCGGGCTCGTCTCGGCTCGCTTCTGGAAGTACGGATCTTCGGGCGCCTCACGGCCCTCATCTCCGGGAGCAGGCTCGGGCTTCGACTCGCTCTTAGCCTGATCCCCCGCAGACACGGCAGCCTCGTCTCCCTCGGCCGGCTGCGCCTCACCGCCCTCAGCCGGCTGCGCTTCACCGCCCTCAGCCGCCGGAGCAGCCTCTTCACCCTGGGGATTGTCCGACGACCCAGTCGAGCCGGCTTCCCCGTCGGTGGAGGCCTCTCCTGCATCCGAACCGGAGTCCGAATCCGAGTCCTCGGCGGTCGGCGCAGCCTCCTCTTGGGCCAGCGCTGGGGCGGCCATGAGTAGGGCAGCGAGAAGCCACAGCCCGTAGGCAGAGCGGAAGGGAGGAACCATCAGTTCGTTGCCTCCAGGAGCGAGCTGAAGGCCTCTTCGAGTGCACGTAAACGCTTGTTCTTCTCGCGAGCCGTCTCCCGCTTCTCCCGAGAGGTCTCCTCCTTGCGCTGCCAATAGACGTCGATCACCCCCATGTCCGCGCGGGCAAGCATGTCCTCGTAGAACATCGCGACCTTCTCAAAAGCCATCTTGCCAATTCGGCCACTGATGGAGCGGTTACCAGCACCAATCTCCGTCCCCTCTCGGCTCAGCTGACCGACCTCCCGACGCTGGAAGGCCACCTCCTTCTTGACGTCGTCAATCTCACGGGCCTCCGCCTTGTCCATCAGGCCCCGGGCCTGGCCGGCCACCCGGTCCAAGGCTTGGAGACGCCGCCGGGCCACATCGAGGCGGCTAAGGAAGTCCTGACCACCCGTGGCGCGAACGCGTAGGGCCTCCAGCCGGCTCTCCAGCCGACCGACTGAACTGCGAGCGCCGGAGCGGAGTTCGCTCTCACCCTCGCTGCTTTCGTTGAGAAGCCGAGCTGTCAGAACCCGCGGCTCGAGACGCTGCTTGATGACCTTGAGCTGATCGCGAGCTTCGGTAAGCAGCTTGCGCTCGCGCTCGAGATCCGGGCGAATGGCCGCCTCTTCCTCCCGGGTCCGCTCGCCGCGCCCCCGAGAGTCGCTTAGGTATTCATTGAGCGCCTGCACCTGGCTCAGCAGTTCGTTGGTCAACACCTCAACGTGATAGGCCCGGGTCTCGACGGCCTCCGCCTGCATATTGAAGACCTCGGC
>CAZQTQ010000263.1:0-6398 GCA_964596025.1 uncultured Rickettsiales bacterium | reverse complement strand
GGCCTCCTCGGACAAGACCAAGCTGCTCTCAGCTACCTGGGCTACAGCTGCGGCGGTGTGGTCGTCCCCGGTGGGGCCAAGACCTCCGGTGCAGACGACTACCTGCGCGCATTCGGTCGCCCGCTGTACCCCGTCTGCGATGGCTTCCACCGAGTCGCCGGCCGTTGTGGCGCCAAGGACGCGGAAGCCCAGTCGGCTGAGCTCGCCACAGAGAAAGTGCGCGTTGGTATCGACGGTGAGGCCTTCGAGTAGCTCTTCCCCTTGACTGAGAACGAATGCGGTCCGAGGAAGGCTCAGCATCGGGGGCGATGCTACCATCCCCCCTCTGATGCGCGTGCTGGGACTCGATGTGGGCTCTGTGACGGTGGGGGTCGCCATCTCGGATCCTTTGGGGCTTTTTGCCCAACCGATCGAAACGCTTCGTCGGGTCGGACGCAAGAAGGACGTCGAGGCCCTGGTCGCCATCGTTCAGGAGCGGGAGGTCGGGCGCATCGTCGTCGGCCTTCCCCTGCGCACCGACGGAAGCGAAGGCGACAGCGCTGCCGAGGTGCGGCGCATGGCCGAAGCGCTGGAGGCCTCGCTCCCCAAAATCCCTATCGTCCTTCAGGATGAGCGCTTCACTACGGCAGAGGCCGAACGAAGCCTCATCCACGCCAGGGTCAGGCGCAAAAAGCGCAAGGCTGTCATCGATCAGGCGGCGGCCGTCCTCATCCTCCAGTCCCACTTGGACTCTTTCGCCTGATGCCGCTCGGAGGGGCACTGGTTCGAGCGACCGGCGCTCTGCTGGCCATGTGTGTCGTGGTTGCAGCGCTGGGTGCGTTCGCCTTGAAGGGGGAGGTGGACGCCTTTGTAACGACGCCGGCTTCTTCGGAGGCAAAGAACTTCGTCCTGAAAATTCCGCGCGGAGCAGGTCCACAGGTCGTCTCCAGGCTTCTGGCCAAGCATGGGGTCGTATCGGATGCGGAGAAGTTCGCCTACTTCCTTCGCTACGAGAAAGCAGCACCCAAGCTTCGCGCTGGCGAGTTCCTCTTTTCGACGGGCGCCACCCCGCCCGAGGTTCTCGAGGTCTTGGTGTCGGGCAGGGAGCACACCTATCCGGTGACCTTTCCTGAGGGTCTTCGCATCGAAGAGATGGCGGCACGGGCGGAGGAGGCCGGCCTGGGTCCGGCGGAGGAATACATCCGCTTGGCAAGGGACGAGGCCTTCATCAGCGCCCAGAACCTGGGTTTGACCCCGATGCCCCCAAACCTGGAGGGCATCCTCATCCCGGAGACCTATGCGTTCCCTGCCGGAGCCACTGTGAAGGATGCTGTCCAGGCCCAGGTGAGGCGCTTCAAGAGACTGTGGACTGACCCCAAGAGGAAGGCCCGTGCCCAGGAACTGGGCATGAGCCCTTACGAGGTGGTCACCCTGGCCAGCGTGGTTGAGAAAGAGACCGGCCAGGCCCGCGAGCGTCCCCTTATTGCTGGGGTCTTCCACAACCGGCTCAAGAAGGGGATGCGGCTGGAGAGCGACCCCACGATCATCTACGGCTTGGAGAACTACGACGGGAACATCCGCCGAAAGGACATCCGGAGGCCCCACCCCTGGAACACCTACGTGATCTTCGGCCTTCCTCCGACCCCGATTGCGGGTGCCGGTCAGGCCGCCATTGACGCCGTCCTCTGGCCCGACACGACCGACGCTCTCTTCTTCGTCTCCCGAAACGACGGCACCCACCACTTCTCGCCAACGTACGCGGAGCACGCGCGCATGGTGAACAAGTACCAGCGCCTGCGGGGCAAGACGAAGAAGACGAAGAAGACAAAGAAGAAGTAGCAGAGGGCTGTGGCAAGAGGCTAGACACCCGAAAAGGGCGGCGCTACAGTTCGCCCGCTTCGAATCAACCTTCCCCCTCGGTGACTGCTATGGCCTCTGCCGACCCTTCTTCCAAGTTCCAAGAACTCGATCTCTACGACCTGGACGCCCTCCTTACCGACGAGGAGCGCATGGTGCGCGACATGGTCCGCCGCTACGTCGATGAGGTTGTGCTGCCCACCATCGAGCAGCACCACAGAGACGCCACTTTCCCGGCCGACCAGCTCAAGACACTGGGGGAGTTGGGCCTCTACGGCCCTTCGCTCAAGGGGTACGGCTGCCCTGGCCTCTCGAACGTTGCCTACGGCGTGGCCATGCAGGAGCTCGAGCGCGGTGATTCCGGCTTTCGCTCCGCTGCCTCCGTGCAGGGCTCGCTCGTCATGTTCCCGATCCACGCCTACGGGAGCGAGGAGCAGAAGAACAAGTGGCTGCCCAAGCTGGCCAGCGGTGAACTCATCGGTTGCTTTGGACTGACGGAGCCCGATCACGGCTCCGACCCCGGCAGCATGGTAACCCGGGCCATTCGCACCAATGACGGCTGGATCTTGCATGGGGCGAAGATGTGGATCACCAACTCCCCCTTGGCTGACCTAGCCATCGTCTGGGCCAAGGTGAAAGAGGACGGCGAGGACACGATCCGAGGCTTTGTCATCGAGGCCGACACACCGGGCTTTTCGGCGCCGGAGATCACCGGCAAGTGGTCGCTTCGAGCCAGCCTGACGGGCGAGATCGTCATGGACGAGTGCAAGGTCCCCGCCGACGCCCTGCTCGCAAACAGCCCCCGCAACCTCAAGGGACCGCTGAGCTGCTTGACCCAGGCCCGCTACGGCATCGCCTGGGGGGCCCTGGGAGCGGCGCAGGCGTGCTTCGACTCGGCCCGACGCTACTCCCAGGAGCGGATCCAGTTCGGTAAGCCCATTGGGCAGTTCCAGCTGACCCAGAAGAAGCTCGCCGACATGGCGGTCGAGATCACCAAGGGCCAGCTCTTGGCCTGGCGCCTCGGCCGTCTAAAGGACGAGGGGGCGATGACTCCGATCCAAGTATCGGTCGCCAAGCTCAACAACGTGGGCATCGCACTGGATGCAGCGCGGGTGAGCCGAGAGATCCACGGAGCCATGGGAATCATCGACGAGTACCCCATCATGAGGCACATGATGAACCTGGAATCGGTCAAGACCTACGAAGGTACGAACGACATCCACACCCTGTCCATCGGCCGCGAGATCACGGGACTGTCTGCCTTCGAATAGCGGCCCTCGGGACCGCAGCCAGGTGCGGTGCGGTCGCCGCTAGAAGCGGCCTTGCAGCCCCATCCCGCCCGGAAGGGTCTGGGGACGTAGGACCAGCGCTGGGACCTGGCCGCGACGCGGCTTGCGGCCGACACGAAGGGCCAGGGGGTCGCGGTCGTAGGGCCAGTCCACCTTGAGGGCCAAGGATGTGACGATCAGTGCCACTCCACTGAGTTCCATCATGCTCAGGCCCACGTGCCAGGGAAAATCTCCTTCGGTCCAGCCGGTAAAGATGATTCCTCCCACCACGGGCACAGCGGTGACCCAGGACCAGTCCGCCCGAACTCCGCCGGCCATGTACAGCGCGCTTGCTGAAGCAAAGCTGAGTCCGTAGCCCGATGCGAGCAGGGGAACGCCCATGGCGAGGAGCATCCGTTTTTCGCGGGTGCGCTGCCGCCACTGATGGTAGAGCCGGATGCGCTGTCGGCGTGCTTCGGCCAGCTTTCGGCGCTCAGCGCGTCGGTCTTCGACCGCTGGGTCTACGGGAGCGGCGCCCGGGCCCTCGTCTGTGTAGGGACTCCCTTCCCTGTGCTTGGGTGGTGCAGCGTCGAGTTCCGGTCCTGGCTCGGCGGGTGGAAGACGGTACTCGGACGACCCCATCGGCGGCGGAAGAGGCGGGGGCGGGGCGGTAGCGGGGTCGGCCGGACGCACCCGCAAGGGCACCGCGATCTCGAAGGGGGCCCTGCGCCCCGGGCTATGCAGGCGAATGGCTTCGTCGACCGCGGCTTGAATCCGGGACAAGCTGACGCCATCCAGCAGCATGAAACGAACGGAGTCGATCCCACGCGAACGTTCCTCGGCCTCAACCTCGATGCCGACGCTGGTGTAGTAGCGCTCCACCAGTCCCGTCATGTGCAGGGTCAAGGGGTCGACCGTCGGAGCTGCGGCTTCTTGGGCTTCGTCGGCCGCTGTCTCGCCGGGCTCCGCGTTGCCAGGCTCGGCACCGGCCGCGACCGTTGCTTCGGAGCCTTCCTCGGCCCCTGCGGTTGCGGGAGCGACTGCGAGGAGGACTCCGCTCAGCCCAAGAGCGGCCAATTTGGGGCGGAGAGCGTTCGCGAACCAGCGATGAGGGTTCATCTAGAGCGCCTCCCCGAAGACCTCAGCCAGACCCTCTTCCAGCGGTCGTGGATTCCAGCCCAAGTCCTGACGAAGGGGCTCGATGTCCACCACGGTGTCTTGGAGGAAGGCCATGACTTGGTCCACGTTCATTGGAGGGTGCTTGAGCACCTTGCCCAAGAGCCGGACCCCTAGGATGGCCAGCCCCTTCGGCAGGTGCAAGGCGCGAGCCTTTCTTCGCCCCTGGTAGCGGCCTAGCAGTTCGATAAAGTCGTTGAAGGACAGGGACTCGGGGCCGGCGACGTCGTAGGTCCGGCCGACCGCCTTGTCCTCGTCCACGATGCGGCAAAGCAGGCCGACGGCGTCGCCGACATAGACGGGGCGCAGCTGGAAGCTGCCGTCGCCGGGAATGGGGACCCGGGGCGCTTTGGCGACGACACCGGCGAAGAGGTCGAATTCCTGGCTTCCCTGCCCGTAGATCATCGTCGGCCGCAGATGAGTGACATCGAAGTCCACAAACTCGGCCTCCGCCTCCCGCTTCGTTCGGCCGTAGGCATCCTGCAGGGATCGCCCGGCGCAGGTGGACGAGACGTTGATGATCCGTTTGACGCCCGCGCCCGCACAGGCCTGGGCCAGGTTGCGGCTTCCGACGACGTTCACCTGGTGGTTTAGGTCTTCGTCGGACGAGTCCGCTACCGCCGCGAGGTGGATGACAGCGCGGCATCCTTCTACGGCGCGACTCAGCGAGTCCCTGTCCCGCAGATCTCCTTGAACTGTCTCCGCACCGCATTCTCTGAGCGCTGCCCCCTTCGTGGGATCGCGGAGCAGTGCCCGAACCAACTGCCCCTGCGAGCAGAGGGCGGGGACGAGGTAGCTGCCGACAAATCCGGTCGATCCCGTGACCAGGAGAGGTATTTCAGCCATCAGCCGAGCCCCCGTTGGTGCAAGGCCTCTTCGTCCAAGCCGAGGAAATGCCCGACCTCGTGATGCAGGGTGATCCGTACCTGTTCGGCTAGATCGCGGGGATCGAGGAAATGTCGCTCGAGGTTGCGCTGGTAGAGGTAGACGTGGGGGCTGGCGACAACACCGTCCGTGCTCTGAAGTTCGGCCCAGGTGGGCCCATCAAAGAGTCCGAGGAGGCGCGGATCGTAGGGCTCAGCCTCCAGGATCCAGGGGTCCGGGTAGTCCTGCACGAAGATCGGAAGGTCCTGGGCCCGCTCCAGGACCTCGGACGGCAGCAGTTCTAGGGCCCGCTCGGCCCAGCGGAAGACTTGCTCCGGGGCAAACCGCAGCGCCTCCTGGCCCTCGGCGGTGTCGATCTCGTAGACCTCGGCAAACGCGGTCCGCATGCCGGCGATGTCACCCATCGCCTCCCGGCACAGGGCCAAGTCGTACCAGGCATCGGCAAAGTCGCGGTCTAGGAAGCAAGCCTCTTCCAAGGAGACGAGTGCATCTTCGGGCCGGTCCAGGGCCAGCAAGGTCCAGCCCAGCGCGTGCTGCAGATCGGGCTCGTGGGGGGCCTTGGCTACGGCGTCCCGGGCCAAGGTCAGGGCGGGCTTCAAGTGGTCCCCCACGCTTGCGGCTCGCCACCTCAAGAAGAGCAACTCTGGGTCGCCCTTGTCGTCTCCGTGCTTGCGCAGCAGGCGCTGTGCGCGGACGGTGTCCCCTCGGTCGATCGCCTGATGCGCCCGGTCGACCCAAGACTCGGACTGTCGATCTGTCAACAAGGATCCTTCCCTTCCCAGGCGTCCTGGGGTACTACACGGGGTCAGATTACCCAAGTCGAACCCGAGTGACTTCGGGTGCACCGCGTCCACTGGCTCAATCCATGATTCACGCTGAGCAATCTGTCCGCTCCGGTAGCGTCCGCTTTGACGGTCGCATTCTGTATCTCACCGAGGACACAGACCTCATCAAGGCCCAACTGACGGGGGAGGCGGTGGGGCGCGAGGTGCCGCTCATCAACAACATCTCGACCGATGAGATCACTCCGGGATGGGTCTGCTTTCACTACGACGAGGCCCTGGGACACTACTCCATGGTGGGACTGCGCGGCGGCGCCATTCAGCCCGGCGACCTGCGTGGCGGGGGCTTCGCTGTCATCGTCTCGGGCCAGAGTAAGGGCTGCGGCTCTTCGCGCGAGACGGCACCGTACTCTGAGAAGTACGCCGGTGTTCAGCTCGTCATCGCCCGTTC
>CAZQTQ010000262.1:0-6441 GCA_964596025.1 uncultured Rickettsiales bacterium | reverse complement strand
GTCAGGCCGTCCCCATCGTTGTCGTAGCCATCACTGCAGGCCACGTCACTCTCGTTGCCGTCGGTGGGCGTAGTACAGCCGGGATCGTTCGGATAGTCGATGAGCCCGTCCCCGTCGTTGTCGAAGCCATCGCTGCAGGCGGGGTCATTCTCACTGTTGTCGGTGGGAGTCAGGCAGCCCGGATCGGCGGGGTAATCAGTCAGGCCATCCCCATCGTTGTCGTAGCCGTCCGAACAGGCGAGATCGCTCTCGTTGCCATCGAGCGGAGTCGAGCAGCCAGGATCGTTCGGGTAGTCGATCAGCCCATCTCCGTCGTTGTCGAAGCCATCGCTGCAGGCGGGATCGGCTTCGTTGCCGTCGAGTGGACTGGTACAGCCGGGATCGTCGGGGTAGTCGGTCAGGCCATCGCTGTCGTTGTCGTAGCCGTCAGAACACGCGGGATCATTCTCGCTGTTGTCGCCCGGGCTCACACATCCCGGATCGTTGGGATAGTCGGTCAGACCGTCGGAATCGTTGTCGTAGCCATCGCTACACGCGGGATCGGCTTCGTTGCCGTCGAGGGGGGTAGAACAACCCGGGTCGTCCGGGTAGTCGGTCAGGCCATCGCCGTCGTTGTCGTAGCCATCGCTGCAGGCAGGGTCGGTCTCAGTGCCGTCGGTTGGGGTCACGCAGCCGGGATCGTCCGGGTAGTCGGTCAGGCCGTCGCCATCGTTGTCGTAGCCGTCGCTGCACTCCGGATCGCCCTCACTGTCGTCGGCCGGGGTGCCGCATCCGGGATCGTTGGGGTAGTCGGTCAGGCCGTCGCCATCGTTGTCGTAGCCGTCGCTGCACTGCGGATCGGTCTCAGAGATGTCCGATGGGCTGGTGCAGCCGGGGTCGGCAGGGAAGTCGATGAGCCCATCGAGGTCGTTATCGGCGCCGTCGGAGCAGGCAGGTGGGACGTCGAACTCGTCGTCGTCTTGCGGTGACGCGCAGCCGAGATCCTCGGGGTAGTCAACGAGTCCGTCGTTGTCGTTGTCGATACCATCCATGCACTGCGGATTGGCTTCGTCGTCGTCCTGCGGACTCGTACAGCCGGGATCATTGGGGAAGTCGATCAGTCCATCCCCGTCGTTGTCCAAGCCGTCACCACAGACCGCTGGCCCCTCGTACTCATCGGTGGGACCGGCGCAATCGGAGTCGTCCGGATAGTCGGTGTCGCCGTCTTCGTCGTTGTCCACGAGGTCAGAACACTGCGGCTCAATTACGTGCTCAGTAGTGTCTTCGGCGCCGGCGCACTCCGGGTCGGCGGGGAAATCAAAGAGCCCGTCCCCGTCGTTGTCAATCCCGTCACTGCAAGCCGGTTCGAGGATGACCTCGCTGGGGTCGGCCGCACTCACGCATTCGGGGTCGTCGGGGAAGTCCGAGAGGCCGTCGCCGTCGTTGTCGAGACCGTCCGAGCACTCGGGCTCGACGACGCTCTCGCTGAGGTCACCCTCAGTCAAACACTCGGGATCGTCGGGATAGTCGAAGAGGCCATCGCCGTCGTTGTCTACGCCGTCGGAGCACTCGGGCGGGGACGCACTCTCGTCGTTGTCGCCCACGCCGGTGCAGTCGGGATCGTCGGGAAAGTCGACGAGCCCGTCCGCGTCGTTGTCCGCGCCGTCCGCACAGTCGGCAAGAGGGACCGGGAGTACCCCCGTGTCGCTCTGTTCGCAGGCAGTGAGTTGGACCACGGAGAGAGCTAGAACGACGACTGGCAAACAAGCGAGGCACTCGCCAAAACGGAGGGACTTGCTGAACACCATCGAGAAGCTCCCAACCCAACCCGAACACTGCGGACTGCTTCCGGGGGGAGTGGAATTATGGCACAAGGCCTGCCACCTCCAGCCTCCGGGGCCCGAGACGGGGAGACGCTTTCCTTCGTGTACCTGACCCGACAGGCCTCGAAGGTCTGCTGCAAGAAGGGTTCGTCAAGCTTGGGGGCGACGGGCATGGATCGCATGGCTACCTGCACCGGGGGCTGGCGGCCGTCGCCGGGCAGGGAGTGGGCGGAGCAAGAGCCCAGCCTTCACTCCGGTTGTGGCAACTCCACGGTGTTCCGTACTTCCTTCTCTCCTCCAATCGACCTTCGGCCGGTGGGCTGGCACGATGGATGGCCTTTGGGACAACACGCCACGAAGGGGCTGTTGGGATGAACGGAGACGAGGGCCAAGGCAGCTTGAGGGCGGTGACTGTGGCCGACCCACTGCCCTACAGGCACACCTTGGTCGTCCTGACGATCGCGGTGATGGCGGCCATCGGCTTCTCAACCATCCACGCCCTCCGCCTGGAGTCCGAACTCGTCGACAACATCGCCCTGAACAACGCTGAGCTCTACTCGTCCGCCCTGAAGGAGTTTCGGACGCTCTACACGTCCGAAGTGGTGGAGCCGGCACGAAACTCGGGCCTGCTCATCACCCACGACTACCGGAACTTAGAGGGCGCGATCCCGCTGCCCGCTACCCTGAGCATCCTCTTGGGCAACCGGATCGAAGCGCGCGCGGGCACGTCGGTTCGGCTCTACAGCGACTTCCCCTTCCCCTGGCGGGCTGAGACCGGTGGGCCCAAGGACGAGTTCGAGAGAAGCGCCCTGACCGCCCTGCGGAAGGAGCCGAACATACCGGTGTCAGTGGTGGTGGAACAACAAGGTCGCCGCGTCCTCCGCTACGCGACCGCAGACCTCATGCGTGCCTCCTGTGTGGACTGCCACAACAGCCACGGCGACAGCCCCAAGACGGACTGGCGGGTCGGGGACGTCCGGGGAGTCCTCGAAGTCATCCTCCCCGTCGAGGCAGAAGAGACGGAGGCCCGCGCGACACTCCGTGACTTCCTGGGCTTCGTTGCTGGCGTAGCCTTCTGCGGACTGGCGGTGCTAGCGCTGTTCGCCCTGGGCCTGCGCAACAAGTCGCTCCTGGCCGCTGCCCTGGCCGCGGAGACGGCAGAGGTCAACGTGACCCTCGCACACCAAATCGCCGAGAGGGAGCGTGCGGAGGCGGAGCGGGGAGAGTTCGAAGAACAAATGCGCCACACCCAAAAACTGGAGACCATCGGGCTGCTGGCTGGAGGCATTGCCCACGACTTCAACAACCTGCTCATGGGGATTCGGGGCAATGCCAGCCTCGCCAAGGCGGGCCTCCCCCCGGATTCCGCAACGCAACAGAGCATTGAGGCGATCGAAAGTGCTGCCCAACGGGCACAGGATCTCACCGGCCAGCTCCTCGCCTATGCGGGAAAGGGCCGGGTCGCGAAGCTGCCGCTGGACCTGAGCTCCCTGGTTCGGGAGGCCCAGTTGCTGCTCGCGACGGGCATTACGAGAGGATGTGAGTTGGTCTACGAGCTGGACGATCGTCTGCTGCCGATCGAGGTCGAGCCGACCCAGATACATCAGGTCGTCCTGAACCTGGTGACCAATGCGATTGAGTCCCTAGGTCCCGGTTCGGGACGGGTAACGGTGCGAACTGGGCGG
This sequence comes from uncultured Rickettsiales bacterium, assembly GCA_964596025.1. Taxonomy (GTDB): domain Bacteria; phylum Myxococcota_A; class UBA796; order UBA9615; family UBA9615; genus CAZQTQ01. The sequence goes on along the minus strand of CAZQTQ010000262.1, from coordinate 2,954 downwards.
ATGACTGCGAGCCGCTCGTTTCTGCAGGGATGCCTGCTGGGTGTGGACCTTGCCGAAGGGGAATACATCTACCTCGAGGTCGAGGACGGGGGTGTTGGAATCGACTTGAGCACACTCGGAAAGATCTTCGACCCCTTCTACACCACGAAGTCCGAAGGACGGGGCCTGGGCCTCGCGGCCCTGCAGGGAATCGTTCGAGGACACGGGGGGGCGCTGACTGTGGAGAGCACAGCCGGAGTGGGGACCCGCTTCCGCATCCTCTTTGCCCCGACGGACAAGAAGGTTGTACCCGCAGCCCGGTCTCTGCCCACCATGGAGGACGCGACAGGTCCTGAGTCCCTTGCTGCCAAGCTGGGACGAACGGTTCTGCTCGTGGATGACGCGGACGATGTCCGCAACATCACCTCCGCACTGCTCGCACGAGGTGGGTTTGTGGTGCTGCCAGCGTCATCCGGGGAAGAGGGTATTGAGCTCTTTCTCCAGCGGGGCGAAGAGGTCGACTTGGTTCTGCTCGACCTACGCATGCCCGGGATCGGTGGCGCTGAGACCTGCAGGCGCCTCCGAGATCTGGACCGCAAGCTCCCGATCGTCCTGGTCTCGGGACACGGCATAGAGGAAGAGGTCTCAGAGTTGACCCGGGAGCCCTGCACCGTCTTCCTCCAGAAGCCCTATGGGCTGACGGGCCTTCTCCAAGTCCTGGACAGCTTCCCGGTCGACCCCACCTGAGAGAGGACAGCCTCAACCTCTCCTCCGCTGGCCTCAACCGCCAAGCCAGTCTTGGCAGAGTCCCGTGTAGGTGCGCCAGAGGCTCAGGTCGCCGAATCGTCCGGCGGACTCCCAGGCCATGCCGGCGGGTCGATGGCCCCGGGTAACCGAAACGGCTGGCGTTCCCCGGGGCAATGAGTCCTGGTCGAGCACGACCTCGGCAAAGGAAGGGTCCCCCTCGACGCGAGCCAACAGGTTGCGGTACCGCCACCATCGCTGGTCCGCTTGGTCCCCCAGGGCGACCTCGTCGATGGCGAGATGGGTCGCGCCACAGCTCACCAGTCCGGCCCACAGGCGCTCCCGGTGGGGGAAGAAGCGCGTGGGGCCGCCGTCGGCCCGCTTCCAGCCCCAGTTGAGGTCACCGGAGTCCAAGCTGAGGCCACGCCCGGTCAGAAGCCCCTCTTGTCCCACTTCCCCCCGCACCCACCGGGCGTTCAGGGGGTGGGGAGAGCCGTGGTGAACGTCCCAGACCACGACCAGGGCGATTGCCGCCCACAGGCTCAAGACGACCGGTGCGATGCGTGACGGCAGGGCCTCCAGGCCGAAAGCACAGGCGATCAGGAGGGCGGGAGTCAGGGTCAGCAAGAAGCGGGGGTCGGCAGGAGGGACCAACCAGAACAGGACCGCCCACTGACCGGCGGCAACACTGATCACAAAGGCAGCTCCGCGTCGGTCTCGGAGGAGCCAGGCGGCGAAGAGGACCAGGGCCAGGAAGGCGATCAAAGGCGAGAGGACCGACGTCACCATCCCCACGGGGTAGGCAGCGAGTCGATCCCAGGAGAAGGGCTGCAGCTTGTCCAAGACCGAGGCGACAAACGAGGCGAAACCGTCGAATTCCTGGACAGACCAGGCCCCGGGGTCGCCGGTGGTGCTGTAGTTCATCGCCCGCCACGAGACCGTCGTCAGAGAGAACCAAGCGTTCACTGCCAGCCCAAGCGTCACCCCGGCGACGACAGCGACCCGGATTCGGCGCAGCACCTCCGCCCAGGTCCAGCGCTCGTCGGGAAGGTGCACCAGGAGAGCCCCGGCCAGCATTGCCGCACCGAAGGGAAGGGCCGTCCACTTCGTGATCGCGGCCAAGAACCAGAACGCTCCGGCGAGGAAACCCGCCACCTCCGGAACGACGGGGCGCAAGAGCAGCAGCACCGCAACGGACGTCCACAGCAGCGCAGTCATGGGCAGATCGAAGTAGTAGGTCAGCGCTATGGCGCCGAGGGCCGGGGTGGCCGCGGTGCCCGCCACGACCAGCCAGCCAAGTCGGGCTGAACCCGAGAGCCGGAAAGCACACAGCCCCACCGCGGCGGCCAGCAGGAGCAGCCAGAGCGGCATTGCCCGTCCAATCGCCTCTTCACCGTGTCCAACTACGCTGCCGACGAGGCCCATTACCCAGTGCAGAAGGGGCGGGTAGGCCAGATCCGAGGCCTGAAGAAAGGTGACCGGATCCTCGCGGGCCTGCCAGCGTGCTACGGCATAAATGCGGTCGAAGTGTTCCGACCAGTCCCCTCCCTTCGCTGCGGCGTGGAAGAGTCCGCCGTCGTAGGGCCGGCTCAGCAAGATCACCGCGACCGCGACGATCACTGCCAAGACCGCAACCACTGTTCCCCAACTGTCCCGCATCCGCTCAGTCTAGTACCCGGCGGCTTCTGAGGCTCGGGGGCGCCTCCTCCGCGAGCCGGTGGGCTCGGAGGGGCTCGGATTCAGACCGGCGGTTCTGCAGTCTCGGGCGGGCCTCAGGCTGCCGGAACGGAGTCGATCTGAGGCCTGGCCGGGGGAAGGGGCTGGGCCACAGGCAGCGCGGCCGCCTCCTCATGCAGGAGCTGTCCCCACTTGATCAGGTGGTAGGCCATAGGCGCCGTGCGGAGCAGGGCCTCCAGCCCACTGGGGACGCGCCCCTGCAGGCGCAACTTGACCAGGTGCCCCAGGTAGCGCCAGAAGCGAACTCGGTGCGCGGCCAGAACCCCACTGAACCACAGGACGCGGACGAGCGCCGTCAGCGAGAAGCCGATCAGAAAGGCACGCTCTCCCCAGGTGCGGGCAGGGGGAATTGCCCCCGGATTCAGGGCCCGGTGTTGGAGAAGGAAGCGAAGTGGCCGACAATGGGAAGGCCGTGGTCAATCGCCTCCTCAACGTCCTTCACCAGCACCCGCTGTGGTCTACCGGGGTGTTGCTGGTCTTGGGGATGACCCTGA
>CAZQTQ010000261.1:0-6465 GCA_964596025.1 uncultured Rickettsiales bacterium | reverse complement strand
GACGATTCCGGTGACGACGACGACTCGAGCGTGGAAGTGGCGGGACTCGAGCTCTATTTGGATGCCTCGGACCCGGCAAGCTATCCGGGGAGTGGGTCGACCTGGTTCGACCTCAGCGGCCAGGGGAACGACGCCACGCAGTGGGGCTCGGTGAGCTACAGCTCCGAGGGGAATGGGTCCTTCAGCTTCGATGGCGGCGCGTTCGATGTCGCGAGTTGGTCGACCTATGAGCTCGCCGGGGAAATCACCGTGGAGGTTTGGGCAAAGGTGCGTGGCAACACGAGCGCAAACAACGGCATCGTCACCAACTACTTAGGGGGCGTCGGAAAGATGAATTGGCACTGGTCCAACGCCAACGGTGTCGGGGGGCTCCACAACAACGGCATCATGGGTTCGACCTACTCGCCAGGGGGGCTGTACCAATACAACCAGTGGTATCGATTTGCCCTCAGATACCAGTCCAGCGTTGGATTCGAGTTCTTCGTGAACGACGGCCTCGTCCACACCCAAAGTGCAACTGGAAACCTGATTGCGAGCCCCACAAGCCTCGGGATCGGCGCCCGCGAAGATCACGCAGAGTCTTGCGATGCCTACATCTCGATCACACGGATCTACACCCGAGCTCTCACCGACGTCGAACTCGACGGGAACTACAACGCGGAGAAAGCTCGGTTCGGGTACTGATCCTCCCCCGTCCGCTCGTGCCCCGCCCCCGGCTCCTCGGCCTAGGTCCCCGCCGTTGCAACGGAATTTTCGTCTGGGGCCCGACGGTTCACAGGGGTCTGGCCAAAAAGCCTGCTGAGTCCGTTGATGCCTCGCAGTCTGCTGCCTAATATGGGCGGGCTAGCCCACGAGCGCCTTCGCGGGACCGAAAAAGGATTCCACCGCATGACCGGCAAAATCGTCGAAATTCCCCTCCTGGCCATCCGCAATACCGTGATCTTTCCGGTGCTCGCGTTCCCCATCAACGTGGGTCGCGAGAAGAGCCTCAAGGCGGTCGACCGCGCTATGGAGAGCGATCGCCTCATGGGCATCGTGTCCCAGACAGATGCGAAGATCGAAGACCCCACCACCGGCGAACTGCACGCCGTCGGCACCGCGGTCAAGATCCTCAAGTCGGTGAAGATGCCGGGCAACAAGCTCAACGTCATCATCCAGGGACTCAGCCGCGTCAAGATCCTGGAATACGTCCACACCGAGCCCTTCTTGCTCGCCCGGGCTGAGATGATCGAAGAGGAAGAGGTCAAGGGTGTTGAGGTCAACGCACTCCTCATGAATCTCCGCGAGGAGGCGCAGCGCATCATCGAGCTGAGCCCCCACATCCCCAGCGAGGCCAGCTTCCTCGTCAAGAGCATCGACAACCCCGCCATCCTGAGCGACATCGTCGCCTCCAATCTCAGCGTTTCGGTCGAGGAGAAGCAGGAACTGCTGGAGACCCTGGACGTCCGCGAGCGAATGGAGAAGGTCATCGCGCTCCTGACCAAGGAGATCCAGGTCCTCGAGCTGAGCAACAAGATCCAGACCGAGGTCAAGGGCGAGATGGACAAGGCGCAACGGGACTACTTCCTGCGCGAGCAGATGAAGGCCATCCAAAAGGAGCTCGGTGAGGTCGACGAGCGGCAGGAGGAGTTCGAGGAACTCAAGCGCTCCATCAAGCGGGCGAAGATGCCGCGCGAGGTCGAAACGGTTGCCCTCAAGGAGCTGCGCCGCATGAGCCGGATGAGCCCAGGAGCCGCGGAGTACACCGTCAGTCGGACCTACATCGACTGGCTGGTCGAGCTTCCCTGGTCGAAGTCTTCGGAAGACAACCTGGAGATCGCGCACGCAGAAGGAATTTTGGACGAGGACCACTACGCCCTTCAGAAGGTCAAGAAGCGCATTGTCGAGTACTTGGCCGTCCGCAAGCTCAAGTCCGACATGAAGGGGCCCATCCTCTGCCTGGTCGGGCCTCCGGGCGTCGGCAAGACTTCACTCGGTAAGTCCGTTGCACGGGCAATGGGCCGCGAGTTTGTGCGCATGAGCCTCGGCGGCGTGCGGGACGAGGCCGAGATTCGCGGCCACCGAAGGACCTACATTGGCTCGCTTCCTGGCCGCGTCATCAAGGGCCTCAAGAAGGCCGGCACCAACAACCCCGTGTTCGTCTTGGACGAGGTCGACAAGCTCGGCGCCGACTACCGGGGTGACCCGTCCTCGGCCTTGCTCGAGGTCCTTGATCCGGAGCAAAACGACACGGTTTCGGACCACTACCTTGAGGTGGACTTTGATCTGAGCTCCGTCTTGTTCATCGCCACTGCGAATCAGCTGGGACCCATCCCGGGGCCGCTGCGCGACCGGATGGAGATCATCGAGGTCCCGGGCTACACCGAGCAGGAGAAGCTGCACATCGCGCGTCGGCACCTCATCGACGAGAACCTCGAGAACCACGGCCTGAACTCGGACTACCTCGAGCTGACCGACGACGGCGTGATGCACCTCATCTCGCACTACACCCGCGAGGCCGGTGTGCGGCAACTCAAGCGTGAGATCGCTGCGATCTGTCGCTCGGTCGCCAAGGACGTCGCCTCCGGTGAGGTGGACACCCAGGTCCGGGTCGACGCCGAGAAGGTCGAAGAGATCCGCGGTCCAATCAAGTTCTTCCAAGAGGTTGCAGAACGCACCGCCTATTCCGGTGTGGCGACGGGCTTGGCCTGGACACCCGTCGGTGGCGACATTCTGTTCATCGAGGCCACGATCATGAAGGGCAGCGGCAAGATGATCTTGACCGGTCAGATGGGCGACGTCATGAAGGAGAGTGCCCAGGCGGCTATGTCCTTTGTGCGCACCAACGCAAAGGCGCTGGGGATCGACGAAGAGGTCTTCGAGAAGCAAGACATCCACGTCCACATCCCGGCCGGCGGCATCCCCAAGGACGGCCCTTCGGCCGGTGTGACCATGACCACCGCCATCGTGTCGCTGCTCACCGGCCGACTCGTCAACCACGAACTGGCGATGACCGGAGAGGTCACCCTGCGTGGCCATGTCCTGCCCGTCGGCGGCGTCAAGGAGAAGGTCCTGGCCGCGGCTCGAGCCGGCATCAAGCACATCGTCCTCCCCGACAAGAACGAGAAGGATCTCCTGGAAATCGAGGACGACGTGGATCTCGATGTCGAGTTCCATCCCGTGTCCCGCATTGAAGAGGTCCTGGAATATGCCCTCGGCGTGGACATCCTGGACGGCAAGCCGAGGAAGCCGGCTGCGGACCGAGATCAGCAGGCCCGCAAGGAGTCGTCCAAGCGGCGGGTTGCCGCAAAGAAGCGCGCGACCAAGAAGGGTACTTCGGTGAAGGCCAAGGCCAAGAAGCCGGCGGCCAAGGGCGGAACGAAGAAGACGACCTCGAAGAAGACGGGCAAGAAAAAGGCGCCAAAGGCAGCCGACCAGCCTGGCGCTTAGCTACTCGGCCGCCGCGCGTGGCTGCTACGATTTGTTCGTGAGCGACCGACGCCCCGACCCCGGTCTTCGCTTGCTGCGGCGCAGCGGCAGCGCATTGCGACATCTGCTCGGCTACCGTCTGCCGGAGCGCTGCGAGGTCTTCGGTCACCCCGTCTGGGTGCCCAAGGGTGTCTTCCACCCCCTGGACGGCCTCGACTCGACCTTTTTCTTTCGGACGGTCGGCCTCATGGTGTCCCCCGGGCACCGGGTCTTGGATCTCGGGACGGGATGCGGCCTCGGTGCGCTCATCGCCGCGTCGCGAGGGGCCACGGTCGTGGCCTGCGACGTGTCCAAGGTCGCGATGGATGCGGCCCAGCGCAACGTTGACGCTGCGGGTCTCGCAGACTCGGTCGAGCTTCGCCATGGCTGCGGTGCGGAGGTCGTCGGTGACGAGGTCTTCGACCTGATCTGGTGCACGCCTCCCCAGCAACCCCAGAGGGCCGAGGGGGAAGCCCAACGGGCCACCCGCGCCGGCGAAGGCCACCGAGACCTTGTACCCATCCTCGAGGCCATTCCTCGCTGGGCCGGCCAACGCGGACGCTTTGTCGTGCTCTGCGACGACGACTGGGGCCTGGAATCGCTCATTCAGCGGCACTGCCCCGAGGGCTTCCGGTCCGTCCAGCTCGCCGAGACCTTGGGCGCCTTGGCCCATCACCGGGTCCTGAGCTTGGGCTACGACTTGGAGGCGGCCCGTGTCGAGCGGCACCGCGAGGAGGGGCGTCTGCGGGACGGCTCCGCCAAGGCCGCCGTTTCCCGACGCAGGTGGGAGGCCAACTCCGGGTCCGGGAGCGCCGAAGGTGGCGCTGCCCCCGATCCCGAAGAGCAGCCCACCCCCTAAGATGCGACCCCGCCGCATCTTCCGTCGTTTCGTCGCCCGCGCCCGCAACTGGGGGACGCCACACGTGCACTGTCCGGGCTGCGGTGCCGATGCGCCGGTGCCGGACCCGCTAGCTACCCAGCGCTGCTTCACCTGCCAGATGGAGTGGCTGCGCCTCGACCTCTCCGGTGACGACGCACAGGACTGGGAGGCCATCCGCGGCCGGGCCGGAGCAGGCCAGGCTTGGGCCGTCACTTGGCACCCCCTGCTCGTCGACGTGCCACATCCCAGCGGAGGTAAGGGGACCGAGACCTTGAACGCGGCCTTCCTGTACTTCCCGGAGTCAAAGCCCTGAGGCGCCTCCGCTTCCGGCCCGGGGCCGCGCGGACCTGAGTCGACGTTCGTCCGGACCCAGGCGATACTGGGTCTGGGTACCATGCGCATCACCTTCGCCACCCGCGCCGATCTCTACCCGCTCGTGCACGGCGCGGGAGTCAAGATCGTGCGCACCGCCGAAGCGCTCAGCCGGCGGGACTGCGAGGTGACCATCGTCACCAGCGACCGCCTCCACTACCACCGCTACCAGGACGGGCGCCATGAGCTCGTGCCCTACCCCGAGCGCCTCGTCGCCGCCACCCGGATGCCTGCGGGTTTTCAGCGCTTCCTCCAACGCTTTGGGCTCCCGGACTACTGGAGGACGGTGGAGAACCTTCTCTTTGAGCTGGGCTACCCCGCCGACGAACATCTCCTCTACCAGCCTCTGGTCGATCCCGACTTCTGGCTGCGAACCCTCTATGTCGGCCGGAGGCACAAGACCGACTGGTTTCAGGCGGAGTTCCCCGGTTTTGCTGCCCCGTGCTGGATTGCCGCCCGGCTGCTGCGCAAGAAGTGCTCGGTGGTGCAGCACAATGTCGAATGGAAGCGCCTCGAAGACACGACGGACTTGCCGGTCGAGGCAATCGCCCGGCTCCGGGAGATCGAGCTGCAGCTCTGCCACCTCTGCGATGAGGTCATCACCTGTTCGGTCGAGGATCGCGAACTCATGCTGCCGGACGACTTTGATCGGGACGAGATCACAGTCATTCCGCACGGCGTCGATCTGGAGAACTACGGAGGCAAGACGGGGGTCGGTTTGCGCCCCCACTACGGCATCCCGCGCGACCACTCCGTGGTCTTCTTCCACGGCACCCTGCACTACTACCCCAACACCGAGGCCTGCCGGTACTTTGCCCAGGAGATCCTTCCGAGGCTCTGGGATCGGGGGCGAAAGATCACCGTCGTGGCGGCTGGGCTCAATCCTCCGACCGAGTACCAACACCCGGGGCTTGTCTACCCCGGGGTCGTCGACGACCTCGCGGCTCACGTGGCCGCAGCTGACCTCTGCTGCGTCCCGCTGATGGACGGTGGGGGCACCCGGCTGAAGATCCTCGAGTACATGGCTGGCTCCACCCCCGTCGTCTCGACCCACAAAGGCGCCGAAGGGCTGGCTGCGGTCGACGGCCGGGAGATCTTGCTGGTGGAGGATGGCAACTGGGACCGTTTTGCTGACCGCATGGAGTGGCTGCTCGATCACCCGATCAAGGCCCTGGGTCTGGGTGTCTCGGGCCGACGTTTTGTCGAGAGCTACGGCTGGGATCGCATGGGTGAGGCCTTCATCCGCCTCTACAAGGGGCGGCAGTCCGTTCGTGGAACCGACTTTAATGAGGCCCTCTCGCAGGGCATAGATCGCGACCTCCGCCCGCTGGAAGAGATTGGCGCAGCCTCCTTCGCTGAGAAGAGCCAAGACCTCGCCCGCATCCGGGCGAAGGAGCGGCACGGCAACGCCTCGGCCCTGCTCAAGCGCAAGAAAGCGCCCGATGTGGTGCACTGGGACGACGACCGCGTCAAGCACGAGCTGGACGACCGGGAGTTGAGCGCTCACATCGAAGCTCAAATCGAATGGCAGAAGCCGCGGACAATGATTCTGCTGCTGAACAAGCGCTGCAACCTGAAGTGCGACTTCTGCGACCTCTGGCACTACACCGACATGATGCCCTTCGAGCACGCTGCCACGGTGGTGCAGCGTGCGCCCAAAGCTGGCGTCAAGACCCTGGTAATCACCGGGGGCGAGCCCTTTGTCCATCCCCGGATCTACGAGCTCATCGAGTTGAGCAAGAACCTCGAGATGGGGGTGAACATCA
>CAZQTQ010000260.1:513-6517 GCA_964596025.1 uncultured Rickettsiales bacterium | reverse complement strand
GCGGTGGCGACTGCAACGACGTTCCGACCGACTCCAACGCCACCTCCACCTATCCCGGCGCCACCGACACCGTGGGCGATGGCATCGACCAAAACTGCGACGCCGTCGACGGAGTGGATGCCGACGGCGATGGTCATGCCTCGGAGTCGAGCCTGGGGGATGATTGTGACGACGATCCCAGTGACGACGCCATCGTAGGCCTGGCAGCTATCACCTTCCCCGGCGCGTCCGACAGTTGGGGCGACGGCTACGACACCGATTGCGACGATTCGGACGGCATCGATGCAGATGGAGACGGCTATCCCGTCAACGGGTCGGCATCGGTCCAAGATTGCGCTGACGACAACGACCAAGTGTTTCCGGGCAGCACCGCTGCGCTGTGGGACGACCCCTCCTTAGGCATCGACGTCAATTGCGATGGAAACTTCTGGAACACCCTGTCCCGCGCAGATGTGATCAGTTCGAATGCAGTAGGGGGTGCTCATCTTGGCTATTCGTTGACGTCGGTTGGGGACATCGACGGCGACTCCAAGGACGACTTTCTCGTTGGTGCGCCGGGTGGCGATCTCAGCTCTAGTAGCTATTTCGGTGAGGCGTACCTCATCTCAGGAGCTGCCGCTCTGGGAGGGGGCGGCTCTTTCAGTCTCACCGGTGCGCTTGCGACCTTCGAAGGGGAGTTTTATGAGGATCGGGCGGGGATTGCCGTTGCCTCAGCGGGAGACGTCGACCAAGACGGAAAGCAAGACATCCTCATCGCTGCGCCCAACAACGACGAGGGCGGAAACAACGCGGGCAAGGTCTACCTCGTCTTTTCGGGCACTGCCGCCGCGGGGGGAACGATCAATCTGGCCGATGCAGATGTTGCCTTTGTCGGTGAGGCGGCTGGGGACACCTTGGGAATGGAGGGTTATCCCTACGACTACACTCGAGAGGGCTGCGGAATATCGTCCGCGGGAGATGTGGACAGCGACGGAGCTGCCGATGTGCTGATCGCGGCCACCGGAGCCAACAACGGCGAAGCCAAAAACGGGACTGCCTACCTCGTGCTGGGAGCTACCGCCGCCACAGCAGCTGCTGGCGGAGGAACTGTCGATCTAAGTGCAGCCGATGCCTTGTTCCTCGGCAATGGGCGGCACGCTTTGGCGGGTCATTCGGTTGCAATGACCGAGGACCTCGATGGGGACGGCAAGGCCGAGTTGATTGTCGGGGCGCCCACCGACAGTGTGAGCTCCACCGACGGCAAGGTCTATGTCGTCTTTGGCAGCACAGCAAACCAGGGAGGTACGCAGGAGCTGGCTGATGCTGATGTCGTGATCGATTCGCAGCAGTACTATTCATTATTCGGTATGTCAGTTGCCGGTTTGGATGCTGACGGAGACGGACTCGGGGATGTTCTGGTCGGTTCCCCTAAGCAGTTCACTCCGGCGGGCGAACCTTGGGCTGGGGCGTCCTATCTCTTCCTCGGCGAAAACCTTGCAGCTGGAGGTTCCTTCGGCTTACTCGATGCTGCTGCCACTTTCTTGGGAGAGCAGTCTGGGGATCAGCTTGGATTGGCTGTCGCCGGGGCCGGCGATGTGGATGGCGATGGCCTGGACGACTTCCTCCTGGGTAGCTACAAGATTTCTCAGGCAGGGGCGGATGCAGGCAAGACCTACCTCATCCTCGGCAGCGAGACCTCCGATGAGAGCGTGATGGACCTGGATGTGGCGGCGAGGGGATTTGTGGGATTGGGGGCCTACGACCGATCCGGTGGCGCAATCGCTACCGCCGGAGATGTCGATGGAGACGGGCGCAACGACCTTCTTGTGGGTTCTCGGACCCGCTCTGCCTTTGGGCCCCAGTGGGGTGGCAAGGCGTACCTTATCTTGAGTCCGTTCTAGGGAGTTCCGGGCCGTTCAAGTGGGGGCGTCGGATGCCGCGCCGAGCCCGTCTTGCGCCAGCGGGCCTACCGCCTACTCAGGGGCCAAGACACGGCCTGCTGTCGCTCCTACCAGCCCGTCTCCGCCAACTTGATAGTCTGGACAGATGACGGGGCGACTGGTGGCGGCGACTGGGGGTATTTGCTGCCAAGCTCGAGCCGCCGGCCTGCTGTTTAGCTGTGCATCGGTCGGCTCGGACCCGGGTGGATCGGAGCCTCCCGACGAAGCGCTGGCTGCGGCAGAGGTCGTGGTCAGGTGCCTGAAGCCGTGAGCGAAAAGCAGCTCCGGCGGCTTGTTCGCATCTCGAAGGCCAACGCTTGGACTGTGGCGGTAATCGCCGGGGTCTTCGCGCTACTCAGCCTGCTGACCGGCTCGCTGGCGGGGGCCTTGGTGGGGGCTGGAGTGAGCGCGGCGGGATTCATAGAGATGCGCGGCCACCGCCTCTTGGTCTCACGGAGACCCGGCGCGCGGCAGTGGATGACGGGCAGTCAGGTCTGGCTGATGCTCTGTGTCGCCGCTTACTGCGGCTGGCGGCTGGCGATCTTCGACAGCGCCCAGCCCTTCGCCCTGCTGGGCGACCAGACCATGGCCTCCGAGCTCGCCGGGATGGTGGGGATCTCAGCTGGGGAGCTCGGCGAATTGGTCACGAGGATCTACAGGCTGACCTACGGCCTCGTGCTGGGGGTCACAGTCGGGGTCCAAGGCGGCCTGGGGCTCTATTACTGGAGCCGAGTTGGGCGCTTGGAGGCCGAGGAACCGGGGGGGGAGGCCGCCTAGTTCGCGTCGAAGTCCCCCGCAGATCACAGGCAGAACGAAGCGCCCGCCAACCCTCCCCGAGCTCGCCTACATCGAGCGATGAGCCCGGTGAAAGGAGCTGGGAAAGGTACGGCGGGACAAGGACTTCGCGCCTTGCAGGGCTCGCTGTGGCGAGTCTGCTGCGCAGGGGGTCTGAGCTAGTCTCGAAGCTGGATGTTGTCAGCAGCTTCCTTGCCGTTGTTTCCGGCGACGAGCTCGTAGCTGACCTTCTGACCGTCACTCAACGAGTCGATCCCGGCCTTCTGAAGCGCGGAACTGTGCACGAATGCGTCCTTGTCCCCGTTCTCGGGCTCGATGAAGCCGTAGCCCTTTGTCGCGTTGTACCATTTGACAGTGCCGTTAATCATGGCCTGATTTTCCTTTGAATACATGTAGTTACGAAGCCCAACTGGATGTCGAGATCGCGTTCAAGAACGCTCGCGATGCCAAGAAAACGACCTGCCCAACCCCCTCGAACGGGGCTCGGTCAGGACGCACGCCAGACCACGCCGCAGCGCAATTGAGACCCTCTATAGTCTTTTTTTGTCGAGGTGGCCAAGCCCCACTTGGTTCTTCCTCCCGAAGAGGCCCTCCGCATCGCGCTGCTGCCCTCGTTTTTTTTGGGGTCGAAGTCCGCTGGGTGCCGGGGCTTACAGCGCCACTACTCTTCGCACTTGATCCCACCGCCTGCCCACCACGCCTCGGGACAGGGCTCGATGAAGGCACAGTCGACTCCGTCCCCGGTGAAGCCGGCGTCGCAGGCGCAGTCAAAGCTGCCGCTGGTGTTGGTGCAGGTCGCGTTGTCGCTGCAATTGTCCGATGCGTCAATGCACATCATCGATGTCGCTGCACTCGGTCCCGTCGTCTGCGAATCCGAGATCGCAACCGCCCTCGTCGGGTAGGTCAGTGCTGCACCCGGAACCGAACAATCCCAGGACGATGCATGCGCAGACCCACCATTGCTGCAGCGTCATGGATAACTCCGAAGGCGAAAATACCCCGCTGATTGATAACTCCGGATCTCCCTCACACTCTGTACGGATACTCTTGCCGCCGGAGGTCACCGTGACGAACGCAGCAGTTAAGTACGAACTTCAAGGCGATGTTGCCCTTATCCAATTCGATGACGGCAAAGCCAATGTCATGACACGGAACGCCCTGGCGGCATTGGGTGATGCATTGGACCGGGCAGAGAAGGAAAGCCGCTGTGTCATCTGGACCGGTCGGCCCGGGCGCTTTTGTGCGGGCTTCGACCTCAAGGTGCTCGCCGGCCGGGACCAGCAGGCGGTCGACTTGTTGCTCGAGGGCGCACAGTTGGCGATTCGCTTGTACAGCTTCCCGGTCCCGGTGGTCATAGGCTGCAGCGGACATGCGCTGGGGATGGGCGCTATCTACTTGATGACGGGAGATGTTCGCCTGGGGCTACAGGGAGAGTTCAAGATAGGCCTCCCCGAAGTGACGATGGGCATGACCATGCCGGCATTTGGAATCGAACTGACGGAGCAGAGGCTGGCTAAGGCCTACCTCAATCGTGCGGTCTGCTGCGCCGAGATCTTCGATCCCCAGGGTGCGGCGGCAGCTGGTTTTGTCGATGCTCTGGCCTCGCCCGAGCAGTTCCAGCAGCAGTTGCTCGCCACCGCGCAGGGCCTCGTCGCCCTGGATCGGGTGGCCCACCACGAAACCAAGCTGGCGATGCGCCGCGAGTCCCTTCAGCGACTGACCGCCAGCCTCGACGCCATCCACCTCTAGCCGAACTTTCCTTCGTCCTCGGATGCCTCCCATGTTGACCGTCCCGTCCGCTTCGGCGATCCACGACCTCAAGACCCTCGTCTTGTCCTTCCATCCCTTGGTTCTGGTGGAGTCGGTCGAGGAGGAGCGGGTGCGGGACCTCACCCTCAGCGTGGCCAAGCAGCTGGGCCTGGAGCTCTTCGAGTGGTCCATTACCCAGGGGTTGGTTCGGGAGGGTCAAACCGGGTCGCCGATTGCAACCACTGCTCCCGCGTCCTCTGTCCTTGCCCACATTCGGAGCTTGAGGGTTCAGGCGATCTTCTTGCTCAAGGACTTCGGACCCCACCTGGACGACCCCAAGGTGGTTCGCCTGCTGCGGGAGGTGTGCCAGGAGCTCAGAGAGGCTCGTTCGACGGTGGTGATCATCGGAGCAAGCATCGATGTGCCGACCGAACTGGCCCACCAGGCCATCCACTTCAACCTGATGCTGCCGGACGAGCGAGAACTCGAAGGGGCGATTCGGCCGGTCATCTCCTCCTTGACCGGGGCCGGTCGGGCCCGCAACGAGCTGAAGTCGGGCGATTTCCCCAAACTGGTCGCGGCGTTGCGGGGGCTCACCCTGCACCAGGCAAGGCAGACGGTGGCGCGGGTGATCGTGGACGATCAGAAGCTGGGGGCCGAGGACATTCCACAGCTGCTCGACCGAAAGGCCAGTCTCCTGCGGGAGGGGGGGCTGCTCGAGTACTACCCCGCTGCGACCAATCAGTTCGAGTTGGGGGGCTTTGGTCGCCTGAAGGCTTGGCTGGACCGGGTGGCCGTGGGCTTCACAGAGAAGGCCCGCAAGATGAACCTACCTGCCCCAAAGGGGATGGTCCTGGTGGGGGTCCAGGGATGCGGTAAGTCGCTGGCGGCGAAGGTGGTAGCCCGCCAATGGAACATGCCCCTGCTGCGCTTGGATGCGGGCTCGCTGTACGACAAGTTCGTCGGCGAGACCGAAAAGAACTTCCGACGATCGGTCCGGGTGGCCGAGTCGATGGCTCCTGCCGTGCTGTGGATCGACGAAATCGAGAAGGCCTTTGCCGGAGGGCGAACAGCCGATGCCGATGGGGGTTTGTCTCGGCGCGTGCTGGGGATGTTCCTTACCTGGATGCAGGAGAAGTCAGCCGGCGTGTTTGTGGTGGCTACCGCAAACGACCTGGACGCGCTGCCACCAGAGATGCTGCGCAAAGGACGATTCGATGAGGTCTTTTTCGTGGATCTGCCGACCGAGGCCGAGCGCCTGGAGATCTTCGGGATCCACCTGCGACTGCGTCACCAGGATCCCGAGGGTGTCGACCGCCAGGTCTTGGTGGCCGAGACACGAGGCTTTAGTGGTTCAGAGATTGAACAGGTGGTGGTAGCCGGTCTGTACCGAACCCTGCACCGGGGCGAGTCGCGAATCACCACGGAGATTCTCCTGGAGGAGATCCGAGGCACGGTGCCACTGTCGGTCTCGCGGGCCGAGGACATCAACCGTCTGCGGGCAACAGCGAAGAACCGCTTTGTGCCGGTGAGCTGAGCCG
>CAZQTQ010000260.1:0-503 GCA_964596025.1 uncultured Rickettsiales bacterium | reverse complement strand
GGGTTGTAGGGCGCTTTCGGTGGTGCTTTGTGGGGCCTTTGACGATTCCAGCGTCTCGGTTGGCTCAAGCGTCGCCGTTCGAGGGGGGGGGCTGTGTGCCCTGTTCGCCTTGATCCGCTGGCGTGTCCGCCGCTTCTTCTTCGCCTGCTGGTTCAGCTCCATGGTGGTCCAGGAGCTTCATCAGGGTGAGGGTTGCGCCGGCGGCGAAGAGGGCAAAGGCGGTCAAAAGCGCCCCCACGCCGGTCAGGCCAAAGGCGCTGAGTATCTCCGCGCTCGGCCCCCCAGTGGGCCCGCGAAGAGGCACAGAAGTTACGCTCAGCCCGTAGTGCAACAGGAACAGCCCACACACCGCGGCTAGGGCCGAAGCACCCAGGCCCAGCACTGCCATTTGAATCCAGACAATCCGAATGGGACCACGGCTCTTAAGGAGAATGGGAACACGGCTTCTAAGGATCGACATGGCTCTCTTCCCTCCGTGAAGAAAAGGCTACCAAGGAAGCGCT
>CAZQTQ010000259.1:3581-6536 GCA_964596025.1 uncultured Rickettsiales bacterium | reverse complement strand
CGCCAGCTCGTCCAGGTCGCGGATGACGGTTCCTTCCGGCTCGACATGAGCTACTTCGACTTCGACTTCGGGCTGCGGATGGCGAACGAGCGCTTTTTCGAGCTGTTCGGTCGGCCGCCGCGCAAGCCCGAGGATGGGATCGATGACTTCCACAAGGACGTTGCTGCCTCACTGCAGGCGGTCCTGGACGAGGCAATGGTGCGCCTGGCGACCTCCCTCCACGAGAAAACCGGACTGCCCAACCTATGCATGGCGGGCGGAGTGGCGTTGAACTGCGTGTCGAATGGCCACATCCTCCGGGAGAGCCCGTTCGAGCGGGTCTTCGTGCAGCCGGCGGCGGGAGATGCCGGGGGTGCTCTGGGCGTGGCGCTGTGGATTCACTGCATGGTCCTGGGCAACCCCCGCAACTTCCAGCTCACCCGGACTGACTGGGGACCGGCCTTCGAAGACGAGGAGATCGAGGCGGTGCTTCAGCACTACGGTGCGTCCTTCGACCGCCTTCCCGACGAAGAGGCGGTGTGCCAGGCGGCGGCGACTCACATCGCAGAGGGCCAGGTCTTGGGGTGGTTCCAGGGCGGCATGGAGTTTGGGCCCCGGGCATTGGGCCACCGCAGCATCCTCGCCGATCCCCGCATTCCCGACATGCGGGACCGCATCAACTTGAAGATCAAGTTCCGCGAGGGCTTCCGGCCCTTCGCTCCCTCCGTCCTCGCCACGCATGCCGACGCCTGGTTCGACCTGCGCGGTCACGACAGCCCCTTCATGCTGCTGGTGGCCGACGTCCTTCCCGACAAGCGCACGGTGCCGGCGGTCACTCACGTCGACGGCAGCGCCCGTGTCCAGACGGTGACCGCAAGAGACAACCCGCTCTTCGAACGCTTGCTCCGCGCCTTCGAAGCCCAGACCGGCTGTCCCTTGGTGATCAACACCAGCTTCAACGTGCGCGGTGAGCCCATCGTCTGCACCCCAGAAGACGCATTCTTGTGCTTCATCCGGACCCACATGGACACGCTGGTGATGGGTTCCTTTGTCCTTCACAAGGCGGATCAGCGGGGGTACCCGGAAATCCAGGACGCGCGTGAGGTCTTTCCCCTCGACTGAGCCGGCAATGAGCCGTGCAGCTTCGTGCCCCCTGCAGCCGAGTGCCAAGCGCTCCGCTAGGATGGACATCGATGTGGTTCATCGAGCTGATGCAGGACTTCTGGTTCTTCCTCAAGGAGCGGAAGGCGTGGTGGATGACGCCGATCATCTTGGTCTTGATGGTCTTGGTCGTCCTCATCCTTTTGGTCGAGAAGGCGGCCGTCTTGCCCTTTGTCTACGCTCTCTTCTAGGGAGCCAGGGGCTCGCTTATGGGAGGTTACGTGACGCGGATCGGCAAGCTGGGACTTGGTCTATCGCTCTTGGTACTTCTGGTGGTGGTGGGACTGGGGGGCTGCGCGCCGCCGGACCCTGCGGGCGATGACGACAGCAGTGCAGGCGACGACGATGCGGGCGACGACGACAGCTCGGCGGGGGACGACGACGCATCCGGCGACGACGATGCGGGCGACGACGACGATGCGGGCGACGACGACGACGCGGCCCCAGACCACGACCAGGCCTCCATCCCAGCGTTTACGGACTGCACTGGCAATCAATTCAAGGTGCAACTGGGGGATGGAGCGACGCTCCTTGGACCGATTGACGGCTACTTCGACTCCGGCCAAGAGTCCTTCGTCAACACCTGGGGCAACTTCCAGTTCAAGTTGGGTCAAGCGGACCTCTGGACTTCTGTGCGAGGCCACGCCGATACCATGACGTCTGGCGCCCAGATCCCGCTCGCGGCTCCTCCTGACGTTGCCGGTAATGTCATCATCGAGGTCTTCATCGACTCCTCGCAGGTGGGAACGGAGCAGGGCGATATGGCCGGCTCGTATGCGTTTCCGAACACCAACCGCGACGACCGGGTTACGGGATGGGTCGAGTTCGACGCGGTCCCGGCGGTGGACGTGCAATCGGTCGGCCGTTACGAGGCCATCCTTCAGGTCCCGAACCCTCTGGGCTTCAACCCAACCCTGCTTCTCGGGATCTCGGGCTGTTTCGACGTGACCCTGCTCCCCCAGGGCTAAGGCCCCTCGTAGCCCCTACTGCAACCTCTGGTGAGTGAGCGCAAGCTGTCGTGAAGAAGATCGTCTCGGTCTCCTTGGGACCCTCCCGCCGCGACTGCGAGTTTGAGGCTCGGCTGTGGGGCGAGGACTTTCACATCCGGCGGGTCGGCACCAACGGAGATACGGCTGCAGCTCGCACTCTGGTCCGAGAGCACGACGGTCAAGTGGACTGCATCGCCTTGGGAGCGATGGCGATCCACTTCCAGGTCGGGAAGCGGCGCTGGTACCACAAGGAGACGCTGCGCATCGCCCGCTCGGCCCGCAGCACTCCGGTCGTTGGGGGACGCGGTCTGAAGACCATCGTCGACCGCTGGTCCTTGCGAGAGCTGCTCCGCAAGCACGGCGATCGCTTCGAGGACGCCCACATCCTCTTCCTGTCGGGCATCGCCAACTGGGACGCGCTGACGGTTCTGCGCGAACACACCGACGCCTTGTCCTTTGCCGATCCGATTCTGCACTACGGGACTCCAGTCGTACTCCCGAGCATTGCAGCGCTCGAGACCTACGCCGCCTTCGCCATGCCGTTCTTGACCCGGCGGCCCTATGTTTCGTTCTTCCCGCGCGGGAAGGCGGCAGCGGGGATCCAGCAGAGTCAGCTGTGGCGCTTTTTTCAGCGAGCCGATGTGGTTGTCGGGGACCTCGGCTTGCTTCTCCACTACGCCCCCCGCGATCTCGCGCACAAGGTGGTCGTGACCGACACCGTCAACGACGAGGCGCTTGAGCGCTTCCGGGACGGCGGCGTGGATCTGCTCTGCACGACGACCCCCCAGGTCTTTGGCAAAAACGACGCCGACCTTCAGGTACTCCA
>CAZQTQ010000259.1:0-3571 GCA_964596025.1 uncultured Rickettsiales bacterium | reverse complement strand
CGAGCAGGCCGACTACATCGAGCTACTTCGCGAGCTGAGTGCGCGGCCTCGTTCCATCCACGTCCAGGGCGCGCGGAGGGCGCGCCACAAGTTTGCCTACCTCTACTACCCCCCGAGTCGGCGGGACCTATTCCGCCCTTCTCACCTGCGGTGGATGCGCACGCTTCCGCTCGAGGCGCAGCAATTCGTTGAGCGGATGGCGGCTCGACTGCCGATTCGGGCGGTGTCCAGGGTGCGGGGAATCGTCAGTCCGACCGGTGCGGAGGCCGAGGGTTGGGTCCTCTACCTGCCGGTGACGGCCCAGGAGATGCGGGCGAGGGGCCCCGAGTATGCGCGGGATCGGCTGCGCGAGGCGACCCGACTTGCAGCTCGGCTCGGCGCCTCCATCCTGGGAGTTGGCGGATTCGCCAAAGAGGTCACGATGGAGACCTCGACGGTGGCCCGCGAGGTCTCCATCCCCATCACGTCGGGCACCTCCTACCTGGTATCGGCCGACCTGTGGGCAGCCAAGCAGGCGGTCCTAGCCATCGGGATCGAGCAAGACGAGGTCGGTCGAGCCGTCGGCACGACGCTGGTCGCGGGAGCGGCCGATCCGCAGGGCTCGGTTGCAGCTGAGCTTGCCGCACTCGTGTTCCATAGAGTGGTGTTGGTCGACGAGGACCAGAAGGCGCTCAAGGCGCTGGCGGCGCGGATTCAGAAGCGCAGCCCCCACTGTGAGGTGGTTTGTGACCAGGACCACCTCCCTCATCTGGCGGAGGCCGATCTGGTGGTCACCGGCTACGGGGAGGGCTGGAAGGGAACGATCGATCTTCAGCAGTTGCGCTGCGGGGCTGTGCTCTGCGACTTCAGCCGGCCGACGGTCTGGGGGCCTGAGGCCGCCGATGAGCGTCCGGACGTCCTCTTCATTCGGGCCGGAGAGATCGAGTTGCCAGGCCCTGCCGAGCTGGGAGTGGACCTCGGACCGCCCCGGAAGGTTGCTTTCGCCTCGATGGCCGAGACCATCGTCCTCGCCTTGGAGGGGGAGTACTGCTGCTACTCCGTGGGCGATCAGGTTGAGTTCGGACGGGTCAAGGACATCTACAAGATGGGCCTGAAGCACGGCATGCAGCTCGCGGGCATGCGGGGCATCTTTGGTCAGTTGACCGCCTTTGACCTCAAGATGGTCCGCGAGCAGGTCGAGCGCCGAAAGCGGATGCAGGCACAACCGCCGCCCTTGGAGAGCACAGACGACGAATAGCCTAAGCGGTGTATCCTTCTCTCCGTTCAAGCCCCTTCCTTCTGGAGACGCAAGATGAGTGGTCCCTGGCGCATTACCCGCGGTGATCAGCAGCTTTCTGCCAAGGATGTCGCTGAACTCAAGCTCATGGCGGCGGGTGGGAAGATCCTGCCCAGCGACCTGGTGCAGCCGCCTGGAAAGGGAGAGTGGTTCTACGCAACCGAGGTTCCTGAGCTCCAGGGCCTGGTAGCGGCAAAGGAGTCAGATCCCGAGGATTTCGACATCCGTCGCAAGACCGGGAGCGGCAACCTAGGTCGCGGCCTCGCCGTCGTCGCCGCAGCGGGGCTGTTCCTGGGCGGTATTTATGCCGTCTACACCCTGTACACGACCCGCCCCGAGGAGCCCTTGGGCATCGTCGGCGACCACGAGGGTGGCCTCAACCCGCTCGAGGCCTTGGTCACCCAGTACGCCAACCTCCTGGCCGAACCGGACAGCAGTGCGGCCAAGGTCGGCGAGGTGAAAAAGGACGAACGGGTTCAGTTGGTTCGCAAGATGGGCGACTTCTACGAGGTCGTGACCCCGGATAAGCGGCAGGGTTGGGTTGGAACGGGGCAGATCGTTCCCGGCTACCTCTTCGACCAGGAGCTCACCGATAAGTACGACCCCCTGTTCAATCCGAACGTCTACCTCCAGCTCATGAACTACAGCTGGACTCCCAGTCTGGAGCCGGGCAAACCCGACACGCTGACGAACATGATGTTCAACCTCGCCAATCCCACCGACTACGGGATGCAGGGAGTCATCCTCAAGGTGACCTTCTTTGATGGGAAGGATCGGGTCATCGACGTGAAGAACTTCGAGGTACCCCGGTTGGTCCCGCCCAACGACGTCTTTTTCCTTGAGGGGATTGAGGTGGACATGGAGTGGAACGAGGAGACCCGTGCCGAGGTCGAGATCTTCGGAGCCCGAGCGCTGCTTCCCCCCGAGTACGAGAAGCTCAAGAAGGAAGAGGACGTGGCTCTGGAGATCACCGGAAAGGCTGGGGGCGAAGCCGCCGAGTAGCCAAGAGAGCGCAAGCGACGAAGTAGAGGCCAGGGGGAAGCCCAGGGCCTTCTCCCGAGTTGTCGGGGGGTGCGCCCATTTCGCAACTGCAGCCGGTGCTGTCTGCAGTTCCCGCTGTTTCCGATCCACTCGGATCAAAGCTCTCTGTATCCGGAGTGTCGTCGTCCGGCGGGCTGAGCGGATTTGCGAGCCACTCGCTCCAAGGATCGGTCCGCTGGGCTTGCCCCCAAGTGCCGCAGTCGGGGTCCCCCTCGGTGAGAAGGGCAGCCAGGGTGGGCACGCCGTCGATGTCGAGGAAGAGGCCGCCGCCGCTGTCGCCCGAGCAGATGCCCGCGCTCTCTTCGTTCCACCACAGGATCTCGCCGTTGTTGCTGTCGATGACGACGGTTGCCTGGCGTTTCAAGCCGTCGCTTGCGCTTCCAGCGGTGGTGCGGCCGTAGGCCACAAGGGTTGCGGTTGCTCCCAAGACTTCGTCGTCCAAGGGGCTCGAGTTGGGGAGAAGGGCTGGAAGGTTGGGGGCCGACGGATCGAGCTGCAGGATGGCCAGATCTGGAAGCAGGGATTCGGCGTAGTCCGGATGCACCGTGAAGGCATCGACCTTTGCCTCGCGTTCCGGAAGGTTCGCGTCCGGTCCGCTGCGGACGAGGAAATCGCCTGGGTCGCTGGCTCCATAGACGCAGTGTCCGGCCGTGATGACGCGGTGGGTAGCGGTGGCGATGCCGGAGCACACGATCTCGTCCTGCCACAGGAGGGCGACGACCGAAGGGTGGGCGCTGGTCTCGGTGCCGCCTACGATCGCAGCGGACCATCCCTGGGCCTCGGGTTGGGGGCCTTGGTTCGAGGCATAGTGGGCAGGGAATTCGGGAGCGCAGGCCACCGCCAACAGTGTGAGCCACAGGCCAGTCTTGCCAAAGGCCCGCTTCCAATCTGGCCTGGAGTGTTGGCGGAAAGAAGAGGTACCCATGGGTCGGAGTTTAGGATCCCCCCAGGATTTGTGGCGACCGGGCATTGCCAGTCCCCGTCTTTCGGCTTGGCCGAAAGTCAGTAGGATGAGGGGGATGCGCCTCGCCCGCTTCGGCTCCCTTTTCGCTGTCTTGCTCGCGGTCCATTTGGGACTCGCCGGTTGCTACGGCCCCGGCTTGGGCCTCACCAACGATCGGGGCAGCGGCGGGAGCGACGACGACGCTTCGGACGACGACGACGACGCTTCGGATGACGACGATGCCTCGGACGACGACGACGCTTCGGGCGACGACGACGCTTCGGGCGACGACGACGCTTCGGGCGACGACG
>CAZQTQ010000258.1:5274-6583 GCA_964596025.1 uncultured Rickettsiales bacterium | reverse complement strand
AAAGTACGGACGCTGTCCCCAAAAGACGCATCGGTCGATGCGGGAAGCGCAGCAGCCGTTAGAACAACACCATCCAGGTCCTTCCGCTCGTAGGTACCGGTAATTGCCGTCGCCGTAGCCAAGCTGATGGTCTTGTTGTTGCCCGAATCTTGTGCCTGATAGAAGAGTGCGAAGGGACGCGCTTGGCCCGAAAACTCCGCGACTGCCGGGTTGTACATCAGGTTGTCATCCCACGACGCGGCAACCGGAAGTAGCAGCGGGCCCTGGGGGCTACCCCAAGTCACACCATCCGTCGAACTCGCATAGCCAAAGCCCTGGGTCGAGTTGTCGAATCCCGCAACGAAGAACAAGTAGTGGGTCGAGGTGTTGGCGTCAAAGTAGTAACTCGGTGCCTGAGCCCGGCCCGGATTGAATTGGTTCGCAATGTTGAAGCCAGGGTAGACCGCCGGCTGACACTGCCGTTCGTAGCCAGAAGTCACCACGACCGTCGGGAAGACATGGCGGTCGCGGTCATCGCAGTCTGTGCCCCCAAAGCTGCAGCCGTCGGAATCGAAGGTGTCGTTGTCCGCGTCCGCGGTCAGACTGCCATCCGCTGTGTCGATGAGCCCATCACAGTCCGTATCCACCCCATCGCAGGTCTCTGGAGCAGAGGGGTTCACGTAGGGATCAGCGTCGTTGCAGTCCTCTGTTCCATCAGGAGCCGGGTCGTCGTCTTCCCCGCAGAGATCCGCTCCATCCTCGTCGACGTCCAGACCGTTCATTGCGGGATCAAGCTCGTCGCAGTCGTCGCCCCCACAGGCCCCAGGACCGAGGTCGCCGTCGTTATCGAAGTCGGCAGTGCCGACGTAGACCGCCGTTCCGTTGCTGGCGTTCGTGTCCGCGGTATCGATGTCGTTGTCGCAGTCGTTGTCCACCAGGTCACAAACTTCGGGAGCGCCAGGGTTCAGGGCAGCGACGTTGTCGTAGCAGTCGAGAAGACCAGATGCCGTGTAGGCGGTCACACAGCCTGAGATGCTGTCGTCAAAGTAGCCGTCATCGTCGACATCGAACTCGCCATCGACATCGGAGTTGCAGTCGTTGTCCACCCCATCGCAGACCTCGGTTGCACCGGGATTGATGGAAGCCGCGTTCGGGACTGTACCGGTGTCGTCCTCGCAGTCATCGCCGCCGACCAGACCGACCCCATTTTGTACAAAGCCCGTACAAGGCAGATAGAGGTCGCCGTCGCCATCGACCTCGTTGCTGGGCACGTTGGTGTCGCAGTCGTTGTCGATGCCGTCGCAGGACTGCTCGTTGATCTCGAAGTCCG
>CAZQTQ010000258.1:0-5264 GCA_964596025.1 uncultured Rickettsiales bacterium | reverse complement strand
TTTGGTTCGGGGAGCGGGTTGGGTCGCCATCGTCACAGTCCACACAAGAGGCCGATCCGTCGCTGTCCCCGTCCGCGAAGCTGTTGTCAGCGGTGCCATCACAGTCGTTGTCCAGCCCGTCGCAGATCTCGGTCGTCTCTCCCGGATTTGCTGTGGCCTCTTCCGGCTCGCAGTCGTTGCCACCTACAATCGCTAGGTCCGTACCAATCCACGGAGTACACGCCACATAGCCATCCTCATCACCGTCGAGTTCGACGGCGGGAATGCCACCGCTGCCGCCCCCACCGGCGGAGTCGTCGTCATCCCCGGAAGATGAGTCGTCGTCGTCACCGCCGGAGTCGTCGTCGTCGCCGCTGCTGCTGCTCGTAGTAAAGCCGTCGCAGTCGTTGTCGATTCCGTCGCAGAGCTCGGTGGCACCCGGGGCGTTGTCCGTCGTCGAATCGTCGCAGTCTAGTTCCGAAGCAGCGTACGCAGCCGCGCAGCCTAAATCGTTACCGTCCAGGTACCCATCACCGTCCCCATCGAAACCCTCGTCCGTCGTTCCGTCACAGTCGGTGTCGAAGTTGTCGCAGACCTCGGTGGCATCCGGGTTGCGGTCGGGCCGGCTGTCGTCGCAGTCCAAGACGGACGTCGCATACGCGGCCGCGCAGCCAGCATCAGCGCCGTCTAGGAAGGTGTCCGAGTCGGAATCAAAGCCGTTGTCGTTGGTGCCATCGCAGTCCTGGTCTACCGCGTCGCAGACCTCGACCCCTTCGGGGTTGATGGTGTCGTCGGCATCGTTGCAGTCCAAGGTCGCAGGGTCGTAACTGTTGGCGCAGCCGGCGTTGTTGCCGTCCAAGTACAGGTCCCCGTCGGCATCGAAGCCGTTGTCCGCAATGCCATCGCAGTCCTGGTCCGCCGCGTCGCAGACCTCAACACCGTTGGGGTTGATGGCGGGATTGAGATCGTCACAGTCCGCAAGGAGGGGATCGGTGGCACATGCGACGTAGCCGGCTGGAGCCGTCTGGTCGCAGTTGATGGTGGTGCTGTTGGGATCGCCGAAGGTGTCGCCGTCCACGTCTGCGCAGAAGGTCACGCCCTTGAACCCGTCCGTGGGATCGCTGTCGCAGTTCCAGTCAATCGCATCGCACTGTTCGGCAGCGTCGGGGTTGACCTCGGCGTTCTCGTCGTCGCAGTCGGTGCCACCGACCGACGCACAGGAGGCCTGGTCGTAGTGCCCGTCCCCGTCGCGGTCAAAGCCCTCGTCGATCAGAGAGTCGCAATCTTCGTCCACTCCATTGCACTGCTCGATGCCCTCGACATGCACCGAGGCGTCGGCGTCGTTGCAGTCCGCCTCACCCTCGCAGTGAGTATCTTCGTCCTCATCCACGCAACCGCAGTTGCAGCCAGAGACCAGCGGCAACAGGACCAGGCCAAGGAGGCCAACCATCCCACGCAGAAGGTTGGAAGGGCACATTCGCGTCGTGATCCATAGGCTTCGCACAGGTCGATCCTCCCAGGGGTCGCCGGACTTTCCTCCCCTGTTTTCCCCAGGGGTATCTCGCCCAAGATGATTCTAGCGATCTTCTCCTGTCCTTGCCCGGGTCGTCGCTAACCCCCATTTGTGGTCCTTTTCTGATCAACATCGTCGGTCTGACCGAGAGCGACGGGGGGGGCCGGGTACCGGGTACCAATCGACTCTGATAGCCTAGAGCCCGCTTTGGGGCCCCAGTCGGGCTCCTAGAGGAGTTCGAGGGTGCCGACCGTTCCGATACTGGTGGAGGCAATTGGGGGGGCCAAGAAGGTCGTCCCCATCGACCCCGGCCACTCGGTGGACGTGATCGCCAAGGAGGTGGCGGACGCCTTGGAGCAGAGCCTCGTGGACGAGGCGGGCAAGAACAAACACTGGAAGCTCTACGCCCCCACACGCACCGGCGGCTTCAAGCCGGCCGACAAGAGCGCCAACCTCCTGTCCACCGCGCGGGCCATGCTCAAGCTCAAGGACAGCGGCGAGGACGCCGGCTTTGCTGGCCCCGGCGAGCACGAAGGCCAGAAGTACCTCTTCCGCATGCGGATCTTTGTCCCGTCAGCACCTCCGCCCCTCCCCGAGGTGGAGGAGAAGCCCCCCATCTCCGACGAAGAGGCCATCGACCTGACCAACCTCGAGGACGACGCCGACGAGCTGGAGTCCGTGCGGAGGGTCAAGGGGAAGAAGAAGAAGCGAAGGAAGCACCCCCCAGGAGCGGAGACCACCGGCGGTCGACGGCGTCGCAGGAAGGACGGGGGGGACGGTCCGCGCACGCGGCGCAAGCGAAAGGTCGCCGACGAGGAACTGGAAGAGACGGCTGAGCTCCCCACCATGAAGAAGAGGAAGTCCGCCTCTCTAGCGGACGTGGCCGCGCCCACCGAGGAGACCGAAGCGCCAGTGGACAAGGAGGCCGAGAACCCAGCCGCCGCGGCCGTGACCTTAGACGGGGAAGGCTCCCCAGACTCGAAACCCGCCGACGCTCCAGCCGAGGGGGGCGATGCCGCGGCCACAAGTGGGGACGCAGCGGAGGGTCAAGCGGCCGCAGCCGGGGCCGGTGCGCCAGCAGACACTGAAGCGGGGAGGACCGAAGAGGGGTCGAAGGCTCCCTCGGCCGACAGTGCAGCGGACGAAGAGGACGACGACGACTACTACGACGACGACTACGACGACGAGTACGAGGAAGAGACCGAAGCGGGTGCCGATCCGGCAGAGGCAGGCTCGGGCTCGGAGGGGGAGGACGCCGCCGCCGAGAACGTAGACCCGGAAGAGGCTGAGACCGCACGGACGAAGGCGCCGGACGACGAGCCTGCGGAGGACAATTCGACAGACGACTCTGCAGAACGGGTCGAGGAGAGTTCGGGCGCACCCAGCGAGGCACCCGCAGCCGAAGAGGCCGCGTCAGCCGAA
The DNA here is from genome assembly GCA_964596025.1 of uncultured Rickettsiales bacterium. Classification (GTDB taxonomy): domain Bacteria; phylum Myxococcota_A; class UBA796; order UBA9615; family UBA9615; genus CAZQTQ01. The sequence goes on along the minus strand of CAZQTQ010000258.1, from coordinate 2,350 downwards.
GAGGCCGCGTCAGCAGAAGAGGCCGTGCCAGCAGAAACGGAGGCGGCCGGAGGGGAGGACGAGCGGCCAGCGGTGGACACCGCGTCCGAGGTCGTCAGCACCACCCCCCTGGCATTCCCTACACCGCAACCCGGCGACGTCCCCGAGACCCGCTTGATCGAGCAGTTGCGCAGCACCCAGCCCGGGGCCAAAGGGCCTGAGACCCTCTTCTCCGGGCAAGAAGACGACACCCAGGCCGATCCCCGCGGCGATCCGAAGAAGGACGGCAAGGGCACCTCTCTTCTGCTGGCCGTCGCAGTGGTCATTCTCGCCGGTGTCGTCGGAGGCTTGGTCTTGGTACTGAAGGGATCGCCCGAGGACGCCACCGCAACCACTACGGACGAGTCCGCCGAAGCCCAGGCCACTCCGGAGGAGGCTACCCAAGCCCCTGCGGCAGCCGAGGCCCCGGCCCGCCTCTTGGACCAAGTAGCGCCGACGGCCTACCCGGAGAACTTGCTGGCCCCCGGAGACCCAGTTGGTGCCGAGCTCGAGAAGCTTGCAGCGCTGGGCGCCGCTGCGCCCAAGGACCTCAGCGATGCGGAAAAGGGCAAGGCGGCAACCGAAATCAAGGATGCCCTAAAGGCCGAATGCATTGGAAGCAAGTCCTTTGCGCCCTGCGAAGCGTGGAGCTGGGTAGCCCTCAGCTTGTCCGTCGCCGGCGGCTCACCGGACGCCGGGCTCTACGACGAAGCCACGAAATCCGCGCTGCAGGCCCTCAAGACCGCCCTGTCCTTGGAGGACCCGGCAGCCAAGAAAGCGGCGACAAATCGCATGCGTCTCCACGCCATTCGACTGGCTGCTGCCGATTCAGCCAAGCTGAGCAAGGCCGCTCCTCCGCTGGCGAAGGTCGCGACCCAGACCTGCGCCAATCCGGCGATAGCCCAGAAGTATCCCGACTGCGAAGCTGCAGGTCTGGGCGGGGGCAAGTAGTAGCCAGCCGCGAGACTAGCCGCCGCCCTGGGGCCCCTCCGGGGAGTCTTCGTCCTCGGGGACGCCCTCTTCGGCGGCCGGGACCTCGACCTCCCAGCGGATGTGAAGCTTCTGGGGCCTCCTGGACCACAGGCTCGCTATAGCAACCTTCGGGCCGTCCAGCTCCAGCCGCTCGGACGGTGCCTCGGCACCCATCTTCCAGGATCGGAAGCCCTCGTCGGGGAAGAGTCGTGCCACGAGGAGCCCACGGCCCTCATCATCCGCATTCGCCCAATCCCAGTCGCTACCCTCCACCAGAACGAGGCTCCAAAAGACCTCAGCCTCCTCCTCTTCGGCGGAGGAAGGGGGCACTGTCACCCCAGCGGTCACCTCGGACGCCCCCGCTGGGTCCCCCGAGGCCGGCGCCAAGCCCCACTGGAGAGTAGTGCCAGGAACAAAGGCCTCGCCGGAAAGAACGAAGGCACTAACGACGCCTGGAGCGGCTCCGACCAGCTCGGCCTGGACCGACCCAGCGTCAGCAACGAGTTTCGGCATCAAAGTCAATCGCCGGCGTGCTGCAGACCGAATCAACTTGTCCGCAAGGCTGGGGAGCTGCTGCCGGACGTAGCCGATAAAGGCTGCTGCCCCGGCCCGTCCGGCCCGCTCCGGGTCCCTCAGGCGTGCTTCCCAGATCTTGAGCACGTCCGGACCCCCTGCAGCAAAGACTGCAGCCCAGAGCGAGGGGTCTGGCTCCTTCAAGAGCTGCGCCCGGGCCCACAGCAACCAGTCATGGACCTCCGGGGTCCGGTACTGAGCCGAAGGCCCCAGGGCAAGGTGGGCCCACAACCACGCCAGGCTCTCCCGCTCGCCTTCAGTCTCCGACACCGAGTAGGACCAGGCCCCACCGCCGGGGCCACCCCGGTGGACGAAGGTAGGGGCGGGACTCAAGAAGACGACTGTGCCATCGGGATGGTCTTCGTGAAGGGGGAGGATGGCCCGGAAGGCAGTGAAGGCGTCGCTTACCTCCTCGGTGCGGGCCAAGGCTGAAGTGGTGCCGCGACTCGCCACGCGGAGCTTGCCGTCGAACAGGGCCGAGGAAGCGAGGACTTCGGCGCCGTTGGGGAAGGGCGAGAGGCCGCCCTCGTTCGGGCCCCGCTTGACGTTGTAGGTCATGAAGTTCGTCTCACCCTCGCCGGCCTGCCGTGCCGTCGGGGTCCAGCGCACCCGGGCCTCACCACGCTCGATGAACATGCCCTCGTCTTCCGGATCGGGGCGGACCGAGAAGCCGCCTTCGAACTCCTTAGCCCCCTCCCAGTCCCAGTACTCAACCACGCCCTCGACCGCACGGAGACGAAGTGGGGCCGCCTTGGAATCGGCGAGACTCGGGAGCGGTTCAGCCTCC
>CAZQTQ010000257.1:0-6587 GCA_964596025.1 uncultured Rickettsiales bacterium | reverse complement strand
TGTTCGAGGGTCGCTGGGTCGACCACCACTACGGGTTCCACCTGCTGCTCGCGCCGTTTGTCCTGGCCCTGGGCGGGGTGGTGGGAGGCAAGGTCTATGCAGCGTTCGCCGGGGCGGCGGCGACTTGGGCCCTGGCCCTCTGGTTCCGGCGTGAGCGGGTTCCTCACGCCCTGGCCTTTGCCCTCCTTCCCCTCGCTCTCAGCTGGGGCTACGCCTTCCGACTCGGCATGGTCCGGGCGATGTCTCTGTCGCAGGTCTTCCTCGTCCTCACGCTCTTCTTGGCGCTGCATGGGAGGAACCGGGCGCTGGCGCTCGTGACTGCGCTCTACGCCTTGAGCTACCAACTCGCGGTCCTGGCGCTACCCATCTCGGTCGGGGCCCTGGTGTTCGACCGGATTCTGGGCAAGAAGGAACCCAGTACCAGCCCCCAGGAAGCCACGCGCCCGAACCTCTGGACCCCGGTGGCGGCGCTGGTAGGCCTGGCCGTAGGCCTGCTGATCCACCCCAACGCCCCCCACACCCTGGACTTTCTCACCGAGCACGCGGCCACCGGTCTCGGCTCGGTCGGCGCGCCCTTTACCAACGAGTGGAAGGCTCCCGGCAGCGGGGTCGTCTGGATGCAGGGCCTGGGTCTGCTGCTGCTGTTGGGAGGTGCCGGGGCGGCCCTCGCCCGCAAGGCCGTCGCCTCGCGACGCCTCCGTCCCGACACCGCCCTTCTGTGCTGCGGCGCACTGTGCGGTACCGCCCTCATGCTGCTGTCGATGCGCTTTGTGGAGCTAGGCATGCCCCTGTGCACCGCAGCCCTGGCCTTCTGTTGGCGCGATCTCGACCGTCCGCTGCGCGGGAGGGCGCTGCCGGCGGCGCTCCTCCTCCTCACTGCGGCCCTGCCCTGCACCCTCTACCGAGCGGCCCACAACGGCGACCTGGATCCGTACCGCCTCGAAGGGGCGGCGGACTACCTTCAGGCCCACGCCAAGCCGGGCGAGCCCGTCTACCACCCCGAATGGGCCGACTGGGCCGAGTTGGTCTTTCACGCCCCGGAGTTTCGCTACGTCGTGGGGCTGAATCCACAGTGGCTCCAAAAGCGAGACCCAGAGCGCTGGGACCACTTCGTGAGAATCCGGACTCACGCCTACACCAACCCCAGCCTGGCCATCTTCGAGCAGTTCAAGGCACGATGGGTGGTGGTGGGACGGGGCTTTACGGACGACATGCTCCCCGACCTCGACGCGGACGAAGGCCTACAGCGGGTCTTCCTGGACGCGGGGGGCGCGGTGTACCGGGTGCGCGGGGCACCGTGACTCGAGGACTCACGCAGAGAAGGGTCTATCGCAGAGTCCTCTTCTGCCCCCTCCTTGCCATAGGTCTCCTCTTTCTCCTCCTACCCAGCCCGGCCGCCGCCGAGGGCAAGCGGCACGCCCTGATCGTCGGAGTCGACCACTACGACGACGAAGGTCTGGCTCCGCTTCGCTTCGCCGGCGAAGACGCCCGGGCCCTGTCCGAGGTACTGCGCGCCGAGGACCTTGGAGGCTTCGACTCCGTCACCCTCCTGGAGGGGGAAGCCATCTCCTCCAAGCGCCTACGCACCGAGATGGACCGCTTCTGGCACCAACTGGCCCCCGAGGATCTGGCCCTCCTGTACTTCTCCGGCCACGGCACGCGCTGGATCGACGAACTCAACCGCTCGCAGGTGTACCTGGCCCTGTCGGACACCGTGAAGGCCCGGCCCCGCGACAGCGCCCTGCCGCTCCTGCAGCTCCAAGACTGGTTGCACAGCCTGCCGGCCAGCCGGCGGGTCCTCATCCTGGACGCCTGCTTCACCGGCCAGGGAAAAGTCGAGCTTGAAGAGGGGGCTGCGTCGGGCGGGTGGGACTTCGAGGGCAAGCTGCCCTTTTCGGAGCGGGTGCGGGAGAACGAGGCGCAGATCTTCGCGACCACCTTCGGGCGGCCTGCCCTCGAGTCCTCGGCCCTGGGCCACGGTCTCTACACCTTCCAGCTCCTGCAAGCCCTGGGGCCCAGCACTCACCTCGCCGACACCAACCGCGACCACGTCGTCACCGTTTCCGAGGCCCACGACTACGCGCGGGTGCGGGTGCTGGAGGACACCCAGGGTGTGCAGATACCGATGGCTCTGTACCGCATCGTAGGGCGGGAGGAACTCGTGCTCTCAGGGCTGGAGAAGACTCGCGAGCGGGTCGAGGTCGCGCTGGTCAGCTCCTACGAGCGACCGCAAGAGGGCATGCGCTTCTTAGTGGACGGAATGGAGCGCGGCACCTTCCCGTCCAGCCTCGTGGTTCCCGCGGGCAAGCACCGCCTTGAGTTCCGCAACGCCAAGGACCAGGTCGTAGAGAGCGGACGCTTGCTGCTGCGGGGGGGCGAAACCTACAACGTCCAGCGCCTCCGGGACCGAATCGTGGGGGGGCGGCATCAAATCCGCATGGGAGGGAGCTACCACCTCATCGACAGCTGGAAGGGCACGGTTCTGAACGATCCCCTCCGCCTCGCTCCGGGGCTCCACCTCGGCTACCGCTACCGCTTTGCGAGCCGCGACCCCGTAGCCCGCCACCTGCTTCTCGGAGCCACCGCAGAGTTTGCCTGGCTGGGGCCCGAGGGCAGCCCCGGACCGGACGGAGAGCATCCCTTGGAGGCCCTGATCGCCCGCCTCGGGATCGGACCCGCCGCCCAATTCAGCTTCTCCGCAGTTCTCCTGACGCTGCAGGTCGAGCTGGAGCTGCAGCTGCGCTGGCAAGAAAGCCTGAGCGGGGATGCGGCCGACACCGAGGGCTTCCTCGCCCCCTGCCTCGGTCTGGACCTGGCCATTCGGCTCAATCCGGACCTGTCGCTGGTCCTCGGCTACGCCCTATCGGGAGCACCCCAGACATTCCGGCCGCTGAGCACCGGTCCGACCCCCACGACCCACCGCATTCGTCTGGGTCTGCAAGTGGGCATCTAGCCGGCCAAAGGCTCAATTCGACCAAAGAAGCACGGGACGCAGTGCGCTCGTCCTGCTAAGAACCCCGCCGTGAACGTAAACCCCATCGGAATCGCCGTCCCCTTCTTCTTCGCGCTCTTGGGCCTCGAGGTTGTTCTTGCACACCGCGCCGGCAAGAGACTGCACCGGATGAACGACTCCATCGCCGACCTCACCTGCGGCATGGGAGACCAAATCCTCGCCGTCTTCACCACCGCCCTGACGGTGGCGGCCTACCTCGCCATCTACGAGAACTTTCGCTTCGCTGAGATGCCCCAGGGAGCGGTATGGACATGGGTTGTTGGCCTCTTCGCCGTCGACTTCAGCTACTACTGGTACCACCGGTTTGGCCACCGCGTGAACATCGGCTGGGCAGCCCACGTCGTTCACCACCAGAGCGAGGAGTACAACCTCGCTGTCGCGCTTCGGCAGCCCTGGTTCTCCAAAATTTACTCCTGGACCTTCTACCTGCCTTGGGCCCTGCTCGGCCTGCCACCCATCGTCTACCTCACGACCTACTCGCTGAACCTGCTCTATCAGTTCTGGATCCACACCCGACTGATCGACCGCATGGGGCCCGTCGAGTGGGTGATGAACACCCCATCCCACCACCGCGTCCACCACGGCATCAACGACTGCTACCTGGACAAGAACTACGCCGGCATCTTCATCATCTGGGATCGGATGTTCGGGACCTTCGAGCTCGAAGACGAGGAGGTCCTCTACGGCACGCGGCGCCCGGTCCGGCGCTGGGACCCCTTCTGGAACAACATCGAGCCCTGGGTTTATGTGGCCCGCATGTCAGCCGCCGCCGACACGCTTGGGGAGACGATTTGGGCCTGGTTTGCCCCCCCCGAGTGGACCCCAACCGGCCACTCCGAGTTTGCTCACACCGTCTATCCGCCCCCCGGGCGAGGCTTCGACGACGACGCGCCCAAGGGGCTGCACAAATACGTACTGCTGCACTTGGTTCCCGTCGGACTGACCATGACCTGGATGCTGACCTTCGACGCAAGTCTTCCCACGAGCGTCCTCACCCTCTGTTCGGTCGTCATCGTCTGGACCGCCATCGGCTGGGCCGGACTCTTCGAGGGACGCCGGTGGGTCTTGCCGGTGGAGTGGGGCCGGCATCTGGGTCTGGCGGGCCTGGCCCTCTGGCTTCTCACGGCCTCCTTGGGGGGGCCCTGGCCTGCAGTCGGCGGAGCCCTCTTGGTCTTCGCTCTGGGCAGCGGCCTGTGGCTGTTCCGCGTCGGACATCGGCTGCAGCCCGCTGCGAAGACCTAGGCTCCCTTGCGAAAATTCACCCCACGGCTCGTCCTTCTGCTCGGCATCGGGCTCAGTGGCTGCGGCGGAAATTGGCCCGGTTCGGGCGATGACGACGACACAGGAGACGGCTCAGGCAGCCCACAGGCCGTGAACCAACCGGAGATCTGCGAGGCGGTCGAGCCCTCGCTCGAGGAACTCTCCCCCGGCGTCTACACAACGCAGACTGAGCACTACCAGCTCCAGTTGGCCACCGGAAGCCAGGGCGAGGCTCGCCGCATCGCCCGCATGGCCGAGATGGCCTTTGATGCCTTTGTCGCCTACTTCCCGGCCGAGATCGACTCGTCCCTGGTGTTCGAGGGGGAGCTCCACGCCACCGAGGCGGACTGGGGCGCCTCCATCGAGGCGGACGGTCTCGAGCCACCCTGGGGAGCTGGCGGCCTCTACCACCCCGCGACCGGAATCGCCTACGCCTACGTTCAGCCCACCCGCTACTACACCCGCGTTCTGATGCTCCATGAGCTGGCCCACCAGTTCCACCACGAGGCCCTAGGCGAGGCCGTCTCCGACCTGCCCTTTTGGTACTCCGAAGGCATCGCGGAGTTCCTCGGCCGCCACGACTGGGACGAAGACTGCTTGCGACTCGGCGTCCTTCCGCTCGGCACCTACGAGGACTTCCCGCGACAAGCCGAGACCCAGCTCTCCAACACCAACACAGACCTGACCGAGTGGGTCGCCAACGACTCCTTCCCGGGAGGGCGTCCTCTCTCCACCGCCTTCCTCCGCTTCCTCGAGACGCGGACCGAAACGGCGGACCTCTTCCGGGGCTTCCGCAGCAGCTTCGATGCCGATGGCGGGCAGGCAGCCGGTGCGCTGGAAGAGGCCTTGGGCCTGGCACTCGACGACCTGAACGCGGAGTTCGAGTCCTTTGTGGGCGAGGACCAACAGCCCATCGAGCCGGTGTGGATGGAGTGGACCCACCGAGGTCCCCAGTCGATGGAGGGCTTCGCAGACGACGTTTTCAGCGCCGCCCGTCTGGAGGGCGATGCCAGCCAATTCTCGGCCCAAGTCGAGAGCCCGGCGACTACAGGGGGCGAAACCGGCCTGCTCGTCGGCTGGAGCGACAGCGGGCCCTACATGGGCGTCCTGCTCACCGGTCAGGGCAGCGTCAGCAGCTTCGCAAACGACGGATCGGGCGCACTCTGGAACACCGTCGGTTCGGTTGCGGCGCCGGGTTCCTCGCCCGTGCAGTGGGCGCTTGCCCACAAAGGGGCACAGGTGCAGATCACGATCAACGGTGAGACTCTGACCCTGGACCGTGTCGGCGATCCGGCGGCGGGCCTGGCCCTGATCGACGCCGAGGCCGTGTTTACCCAGCTGAGCTGGCAGCCCTAAACCGAAGCCGCCTCAGTAGAGCGGACCCAAGACCAGACGGGGGTCAGGAAAGTCCCGACGCGCCGCTTCGCGCTCGGCCTCACTGACCACTCCCGGAAGATCGTGGGTCGTAGGCCTCCGGTAGCTCAGCTGGAAGTGGAGATGGGGCGGCCAGCCCCCGTTGTCTTCGTGGGCTCCGACCCAGCCGATCCGCTGCCCGATCTCGACCGCCGCGCCTTGGGTCCAGCCCTCCAGCGATCGCGGGGAGAGGTGGCCGTGCAACGCATAGAGCAGGACTCCATCCAGCTCGTGTTCGGTGATCAGGGTCGGCCCGTAGTCGCCGGGGGCTGAGTTCAAGCCAAGGCGGAAGATGCGTCCGCGGCAAAACGCCCGGACCTCGGTCCCCGCGGGTGCCCCCAGATCGATGCCCATGTGGACGTCCCGGCGGCCTTCGAAGAGCTCGGTGGTGTAGACGCCGCAGCGCTTCTCGTCGTAGCGACCGATGGAGAAGGCCGAGGTCCGGGGCGCCCGATCCGCCTCGGGAAGGCTCAGATCGAGGACGTCGGCTTCGGCCGGGAGGTCGATGGGAAGACAAAAGCGATGACAGTCGAAGCGAATGGGCACGAAGAAAGCCTAGCCGGCCCGCAGCCTCGGGGGGGCTCCTCCCCTCCAGGGGGTGATCGTCCTCTCATTTTGGGGTAGAGCATAGCCATGGTCCCGGTCGAAGCGCCCTCCCATCCCTTGCCCCTCCGCCCGTCCACCGTGCTGGCCGGCCTCGGCCTCGTCGGCCTCCTCGGCCTCGTGAGCGGCTGCACCGAGGAACTGCCCGCACCCGAGAGTCCCTGCTCCATCTACGGCCAGGGCGGGCTGTGGGACGGGACGCTGCTGAACCCCTTCCCGTCCCAGCACCTAGTGACGACCGATTCCACCTCGGAGACCAGCTGCCGCCTGGCCATCGCCCTAGGCCTCTTGCCCGTGG
>CAZQTQ010000256.1:523-6588 GCA_964596025.1 uncultured Rickettsiales bacterium | reverse complement strand
CGGAAGGCCGAGACGAGGTCGCCGGATATGTCGGTGGGACTCTCGATCATCAGCATCAGCTCGTTCAGACTTCGTCCCTGGAACCAGGCCTCGCCGAAGGGAATCATCTCGGGGGTGAAGGTGACCGGCAGGCCCGAGAGCCCTTCAGCGGTGCGTACCGAGTCGCCGTAGCGAACCTGCCGCATGCTTTTGGCCAGCTTCGCCGCGGGCCCCCGCGGCCGATCCCGCACCACGACGGCCCGCGAGAACGAGTTGGCGAGGGCGCTCAGCGCTCCGAAGAGGAGGTCGGCAGGTAGAGGGTCCAGGATCCCTGCCAGGACGAGCTCGGTGGAGAAGATCTCCTCGATCTGCAGGTGCTTGAGGACGCGCGCTCCGGCGTTAAAGCTGAGGTCCTCTTCGAGGTAGTCGATGCCCTGAAGCAGGCTGACTTTGTCGAGGAAGTGCGAGAAAACGCGTCCCTCGTCCTTGCCCATGCTCTTCTTCAGCTTGCGGAACTTCTTGGCCCGTCCGGCCAGTTGGGAGGGCGGCTTTCCAGCCTCCGGATCGACGGGATCCCAACCATCTCGCGCCAGGCCGCGGGAGATGTCCTGCAGTCGCTGCTGATTCCGTCGACTGCGCTGCACGTAGTGGAAGTTGAGGAAGCTCTTGTCGATGACCTGGCGGATGGCTTCCAGGTTGTGCCCGTGCCGGTCCAGCAGGTTGACCACCGAGTTGAAGCTGAGGTTGAAGGCCGAGCGCACCTGCTCGTGGTCGCCCTGCAAGTAGGCGCGAATTGCCTCACGATCGCGCTCGTAGTCCGCGAACTCTTCGCGGATTATGACGTGACCGACCTCGTCCAGTCCCCGCCGCCCGGCCCGACCCGCCTTCTGCATGAACTGACGTACCGTCAGTGGCACCACACCGCGCCCGTTGTACTTGCGCAGCTCCTGGAAACACACCGTCTTGGCTGGCATGTTGATTCCAAGGGCGAAGGTCGATGTGCAGTAGAGCACCTGGATCAGCCTGCGCTCGTACAGGCCCTCGACAAAGGCCTTGAGCGCCACGTGCAGGCCGGCGTGGTGGAAGGCGATGCCAGCGAGGTACATGTCCTCCTGCTCGCTGGACATGACCTTGGGGTGGTCGAGGTCGAACTGATCGACCTTCGCCTTGATGCGCTCCTTCTGACCCGCGGTTGTGAGGCCTTCTTCCGGGGATCGTCGCAGAAGCTCCCGGCTGAACTGCTCACAGAGCTTTCGGGAGAAGGCGAAGTAGAGGATGGGACGCATCTCGGTGCCCAGCGCCTGGACGAGCTCGAAGTGCCGCGTCTCTCTTTCGCCGGGCATGTGGAGGCGGTTGCCTCCGCGTCGCCTGGCCCGTCCGCCGCGACCGGGCCTTCGGCCCCGCCCGCCTCCACGCACCCGTTTTTGCTGCTCCTGGCTGCGGGCCAGCTCAGTCATGGCCTTGTGAGCCTTCTTTGTCCAGCTGCGGTGCCCCAGGTCGAAGGTCTCGGGATCAGCGATGCCCGCCTCTCGGTTGGACAAGTAGATTTCGAGCGGTACATGCCGCCGCCCCTCGGTCACTACCTGGACCTCTTCGCCGCGGACGTGGGTAAGCCAGGCCGAAAACTCGCGGATGTTGGCGAGCGTGGCCGACAAGCCCAGGATCTTCACCCGGCTGGGGAGGTAGATGAGTACCTCCTCCCAAACGGTTCCCCGTTCGATGTCGTCGAGGAAGTGGATCTCGTCAATGATGACGTAGGCGAGGTTGGGAAGCTCCTCGCCGGCCAGCAGCATGTTTCGCAGGATCTCGGTGGTCATGATGCGCAGCGGCGCATCCCGCCGAATCACCAGATCTCCGGTGATGAGCCCCACCGCATCTTCGCCATACAGCCGGCAGTAGTCGCGGTACTTCTGGTTGGACAGGGCTTTGACCGGTGCGGTGTAGATGACCTCTTCGCCCGCGGCCAGGGCTTGGTCGACAATGTAGTCCGCGATGATGGTCTTCCCCGTGCCCGTGGGCGCTGAGACCAGCACTGAGCGTTGGGCTTGGATGTGTTCGATCGCCTCGACCTGGAAGGGATCGAGCTCCAGCCCCCGGTACTCCATCCTCAGTCCCCACCCTCGACGCTGAGTTCAACTTCCCGGCCTAGGTGCTCGAGCAGGTAGGCCTTCACCCTCTGTTTGAGCTTGGCCTCGATCTGGCGGGTGCGCTCGCGGGTGACGCCGAAGCTCTGGCCGATTTCTTCCAGGGTCAGTGGGTCGGTCGACAGGAGGCGTTTGTGCCAGAGGACGAGTTCCCGTTCATTCTCCAGGGTGTCGCCAAAGGCGCGCAATGCGCCGCTCACCAGCGCCATCATCTCGGCGTCGCCGACCAAGGAGTCGGTCTCAGGCTCACGGGAGGGTAGGCTCTGCCCCAAGGTCCGGTCGTCGTCGTTGTCGCGGCCGATTGGCGCGTCCAGGCTGGCGTCTGGCGACGCCAGGCGGTGCTTCATCTCGATGACGTCTTTGACGTCCACATCCAAGCTGTCCGCAATGCGCTGTGGGGTGGGATCGAAGCCAAGGTCCTTGAGCCGCTTGGTCTCTTTGGTGAGGTTGTAGAACAGCTTGCGCTTGGCCTGGGTGGTGCCGACCTTGACGATGCGGTGGTTCGCGAGCAGGAAGTACATGATGTAGGCCTGGATCCAGTAGCGCGCGTAGGTCGACAGGCGCACGCCCCGGTAGGGATCGAACTTCTGGACCGCCTTCATCAGGCCAATGTTCCCCTCCTGAATTAGGTCGAGGACGTTCTTGTAGAAGCGCCGGTACTGAAACGCGATCTTGGCCACGAGCCGGAGGTTGGCCGTCACCAAGTCGTAGGCGGCCTGAGGATCCCCATGGTCCTTGAAGCGGACGGCGAGATCGTGCTCCTCGTCGGCCGTCAGCAGGTCGTAGCGGGTGATCTCGGTCATGTAGGCGCGAAGCGGATCCCTAGCAGCGAGCCCGTCGCTGCCCGTGGTCGGTACGGGCAGCGTTGTGGTCGAGACGTCGACAGTAGTAGTCGTGCCGGTGCCGGCCGGTGCCAGGACGTCGGCCGCCGGGTCGTGGGCTTTCGCCGCCTCCTCCGCACTGCTGCTCTCGCCGTCTCCGTCCTCCTCGATGGCGGGGATGATCTCGGTCGGGTCGATGGGGCCCTTGTCGCCCCGCTTGGGATCGCCAGAACTCACGATTGCTGGGCCCTCACCTCGAAGCGAAACGGCAGGTCCCGGACGGCGGCGGCCTCTCCTGTCGCGAGTCCGGCCTCTTGTTCGAAGCGGCTAGCGAGTACCTCGCCAGCCACCAACTCGCCGTGGGCGCTCAGTGCCTGCACCACCGCGTCGGCCCCGTCCCAGGCCACGGCAATCCGGGCGTCGTAGGCGAGGTCCAGATCCTTGCGCTTGGCTTGGATCCGGTTGATGACCTCGCGGGCCAGGCCTTCTTGCAGCAGGGCTTCGGTCAGGGAGGTGTCGAGCGCGACCAGGACGGTCTCGTCATAAGCCGAGGTCGTTCCTTCCCTTTGGTGGATGCGGAGGTCGATGTCGTCCCGCGCCAAGGTGACCGGCTCACCGTCCGGCATTGGGACCTCGACTTCCCCCTTAGCCTCCAGCTGCGCCAACAGGGCTGCAGTGTTCTGCTCGGCCAGAGCTTTGGCTAGGACCGGCATGCGCTTGCCCAGGCGCTTGCCCAGGGTCCGGAAGTTGGGCTTGAGCGCCATGGTCACGTATTCACCGCGGTCCGATGCAAAGCTAAGAGCCTTGACGTTGAGCTCGTCGCGTACGACGGCGGCGTACTCCTCCTCAGCAAGGATGGCGACAAGGTCTTCGTCGACCGACACCACAGTGGCTGTGGACAGAGGCTGCCGAACGCCGACCCCGGAGTCCTGACGGGCGGCGTGGCCCAGCGTGACCGCGCGCCGGGCCGCCTCCATCGAGGTCAGCACGGCGGCGTCTCGTTCGCTTCGTACGGGCCAGGCGGCAAGGTGCACCGACTTCGGCGCATCCGGGTCGAAGGCTCGAACCAGATCCCCATGCATCTGCTCCGCGAGGAAGGGCGCGAAGGGCGCCAAGACGTGGGAAAGCGTGGCCAACACCTCATATAGCGTCCAGTGCGCTGCAGCCTTGTCCAAGTCGGACTCGGATTTCCAGAAACGTCGTCGGGAGCGCCGGATATACCAGTTTGTTAGCCCATCGACGAAGTCCTCGAGGAGATCCGTAGTTTGGGACAGTCGATGTCCGTCGAGTGCTTCAGTGACTCCAGTCACTGTGTCTGTGAGACGACTCAGCACCCAACGGTCGAGCGGGGCTCGCTGAGCAAAGGGAATGGACTTTCCTGTCGGATAGAATCCGTCAATTCCTGCATAGATCGTGAAAAAGGACCAAGAATTGAGAAGTGGGATGAGGAAGGCCTTGAGGCTGTCCCGTACCATCTTCGGCCCGAAGCGCGAGGGTTGGGTGGGGTTGGAGCGGTAGAAGAACCAGCGGAAGGCGTCGGCCCCGAACTGGTCGATGATGGGCCCGGGTGCCACGACGTTGCCCAGGCTCTTGCTCATCTTCTTCCCTTGTTCGTCCAGCACGTGGCCGAGCACGATGCAGCTGGTGTAGGCGGGCTGCTTCTTTACGAAGGTGGCGATGACGTGGAGGGTGTAGAACCAGCCACGCGTCTGATCGACGGCCTCGGAAATGAAGTTGGCGGGGAAGTTGGCGCCGGCGTCGATTCGCTCCTTCATGACCGGATCAAAGGGGTAGTGGTGCTGGGCAAAGGGCATTGAGCCCGCGTCGAACCAGCAGTCGATGACTTCGGTCACGCGGTTCATGGATGCGGGGCATGCCAGGCATGGCACGTCGATCTCGTCGACGTAGGGGCGGTGAGGGTTCCACTGATCGCGGTCGTAGGGATCGGCAGGCAGTTCCCTGCCGGCCCGCTCGAAGAGCTGGGCAAATGAGCCCATACACTCGAGGGCGCCGCAGTCGGCGCATCGCCAGATCGGCAGCGGGGTTCCCCAGTAGCGCTTGCGGCTTAGGGCCCAGTCGACCACGCCGTCCAGCCAGCGCCCAAAGCGCCCATCCTGGATGTGGCCGGGAGTCCAGCGGATCTGCTTATTTCCAGCGATCAGCTCGTCCTTCATTGCCGTCGTGCGCACGAACCAGGACGAGGTGGCGAAGTAGTACAGCGGCGTTCCGTGGCGCCAGCAGTGGGGGTAGGAGTGCTCGTACTTTTCCGACCGAACGAGGTTTCCCTGCCTCTTGAGGTCGCCCAGGATCTCCGGGTCGGCATCCTTGAACCACATCCCTGCATAGGGAGCGGCATGGTCCTTGAAGCGACCGTCTGCCTGCAAGGCGCAGTACATGGCGAGCTCGTAGCGGAGGCCTATCCGGTGATCGTCCTCACCGAAGGCCGGGGCTACATGGACGATTCCGGTGCCCGAATCGAGTGTGACGTAGGGATCGACCACGACCGACCAGTTGGCGCCGCGCTTGCCTTCGGCTGCGGTGTCCGTGCCTGAGAAGTCAAAGAGCGGCTTGTACTGGAGTCCTTCTAGATCCTCCCCCCGATACCGGGCGATAGGCTCTACCTCTCGCAGGTCGACGGGCTTGTTGTCGATGAGCTCGTCGACCGGCTTCTCCAGCCCCTCAGCGATGAGGTAGTGCCGTCCGGGTCGGGCCTGGGACGGCACGAGCCGGTAGGTGAACTCGGGGTGGACGCAGGTCGCCATGTTGGACGGCAGCGTCCACGGTGTGGTCGTCCAGGCGAGGATCCAAGTGGACTCCGGCAGTGGCTGACCGCTCACGGACTGGCCAGGGAGGGCCTCGAAGGCCACGGTGATGGAGGGGTCCTTGACGTCTTGGTATGCCTGGGCCACCTCGTGGCTACTGTGTGTCGTGCCGCAGAGCGGGCAGTAGGGGAGGACCTTGTGTCCCTCGTAGAGCATGTCCTGCTCGAACATCTGGGACAGGATCCACCAGACCGACTCGATGTAGGTGTTGGCGAACGTGAAGTAGCCGCGGTCGTAGTCCAGCCAGAACCCGAGCCGCTCCGAGGCTGTCACCCACTCCCGCTCGTAGCGACGCACCG
>CAZQTQ010000256.1:0-513 GCA_964596025.1 uncultured Rickettsiales bacterium | reverse complement strand
CGTTCTTGTCGGTGAATCCGAGCTCTTTCTCGATGGAGATCTCCACGGGCAAGCCGTGGGTGTCCCATCCCGCTTTACGATCGACCCGGTAGCCGCGCATGGTGCGGAAGCGGGGAACGAGATCCTTGATGGTTCGCGTCAGCGCGTGCCCGACGTGGGGCACGTTGTTGGCCGTCGGCGGGCCTTCGAAGAACACGAAGGGGCCCTTCGGCGCTGGTTTCTTCAGCGACTTGTCGAAGATCTCCTGCTCCTGCCAGAAGGACAGGATCTGCTCTTCGGCGCTCGCGAGCTCGGAGACGGACGGGGGGGCTGGATAGGTCGGCTTGCTCACGATCGTACTCCCCGCTGGAGTCGGAGGACGGTAGGTCGCTTCGAACCCAGCGCAGCTGGTACCGGCTCCCTACGGGAGCCCAGTACGGGCTCGGCAATGTAAGTAGCCGCCCGCAGGCTGTCAATCAGCCTGTCCGTGCCAGAACGTGGTCGGGGCGTGTGCTCGTTAGTCCGGAGCGGGGC
>CAZQTQ010000255.1:0-6599 GCA_964596025.1 uncultured Rickettsiales bacterium | reverse complement strand
GGCTTCGATGGATGCCTCTTCGAGGGCAGCGCCGTCAGCAGCCCGTTGGAACTGAGCGCTAACCAAGAGGCTGCCATCGGAGGTGGCATCAGCACTCAGGAGGGCCAGGTCGGGCAGGGTGCAGTCGCCGACGCGAAGGGCTCGGTTCTCGAACCCATCGACCCACTTGCCGTAGGCGGAGCTCGGCGGCTCCCCCTCAAAGGTGCCGTCGTAGAGGTACTTGTAGGCATACTCCCCGGCTTCGAGTTCGCCGAGGTCGATGGACCAGGACCCGTCGGTTGCCGGCCCCTCCATGGCCTGTGGCTCCCAGTCCGAAAACTCGCCAGCGATGGACACACTGGTTGTTCCCTGGGGCGGCCGGTGGTGTCGCTGAACGCTGCAGTTGCGCTGCGATGCGGGCTCAGGCTCCCACTCGTCTGTGGTCCAGTTGCTGTCGTCGTCGTCCCCGGGGCTCGGGTCGTCGTCGTTGTCGTCGTCGTCGCTCTCGGGTTCTTCCTCGGGACAGGTGGGCCCGACGCAGTGCGTGTCGCAGCCGCAGAGCCCCACGGTGAGCAGGGCGGAGAGAGCCGCTGCCGGAATGCGGCTTCGCTGGCGGGGGACTCGGGGTAGAATTAAGTGGTTCACTGCGGCTTCCTGATCCGTGCACTATGCCAGCTCCTGTCGCGAGGAACGGTGATTTGAGGCCCCGGGGAATTGAAGGAGGGATCATGGGGATCCGAGGACTCCGGCGTAGCGCAGCCGTCTTGGGGCCTTGGCTCTTGCTGTCGGTTGCGCTCCCCTTGTTCACTGCCTGTTCGAGGACCTCGGGCCCCGTCGAGTCGGCGTCGCAGCCTGTGACCGGGGTCGAGGGCTCTGGGGAGGGTGAGGCCGCCGCGAAGCTGCGTCCCTTGGCAGGCGCGAGAGCGAAGCGAATCCTCTTCGTCGGCAACAGCTACACCTTTGCCCACGACCTTCCGGGCATCACAGAACTCTTGGCCGACCGCTGGGACCTGGAGCCGCCGCTCGAGACGCGGACAGTGGCCTTCCCCGGAGTCAGCTTGGCGGAGCATTGGGAGCGTGGAACGGCAGGGCAGGTCATCGGCGAGGGCGGCTGGGACTTCGTCGTACTCCAAGGTCACAGCCTCAAACCCCTGACGGAGCCCCAGCAAGTGGCGGAGATGATTCGACGGTTTCACGCCTCGATTCGGGCGCAGGGGGCCAAGACGATCCTGTACCTGACCTGGGCGCGTCGTGGGGTCCCGGCCATGCAGGAGGGCCTCAATGACCTGATGTTCGGGATGGCCGAAGAGCTAGGTGCACTGGTGGTGCCGGTGGGGCCGGCTTGGCAGCGTGCGGCGGTGGTCGTCCCAGACATCGGGCTGTACGACGACGACGGCAGCCATCCCGCCCCGGCGGGCACTTACCTCGCGGCCTGTGTCTTCATCGGGGCACTGTACGGTCCTGAGGCCATCGGAGAGGTGAAAGTCGAGACGCCGACGAGCGACGGGGGCTGGCAGGTCTTGGAACCCGAGCCGGCGCGAGCTCTGCGCGAGATTGCGCGAGAGGCTGTGGTCCAGGGGAAGCCTCCAGCCGGCGACTAGCGGAGGCTCGGCGACAGCTCAGGCTCCTTCGTCGCTCGGTGGGAGGCGGATCCCCAGCTGTCGGCGGACTTGGGCTCGGGCAGGATCGGCCTCCAAGCTGCAGAATTCGTTGGCGACGCGTCGGAGGGCAGCGCTCGCATCCTGCGTGAACTTCGACACCGCGGTCTGAGCCGCCGGCACGTCGATGGTGGCGAGGGCGCGCACTGCGGCGATCCGTACCCTTTCGTCGTAGGTGGCTCGCCTGAGGACTGCAGTCCGCTCCTTCACGATTGCTTCCAGCACCGGGATGACCTTGGCCCCTCCTCCCTCGGCAAGTCCCAGGAGGGCCGCCCCCACTGCCGGCTGCGAGAGCTCTGGGTGAGACAGAAGCCCCTTGAGCCCCGCCACCGTCGCGGCAGGGCCGACCCGGTGCAGGTAGGGCATCGCCTCGTAGAGGGCCGTTGGGTCCTTGATTTGGCCGCCGAAGACTCCTTTTCGGACCAGTTCTCGTGCCGTGTTGGTGTCGGCGGCGATCAACCCGCGCACCGCCTCGCACAGCACCCGCGGGTCGGCATCGGACTCCATCAGACGCAATAAGAAGCGATAGAAGGTATCGCTCTCCACCCGACTCAGGATGGAAACCAAGTTGCGGGTGACGTACCAGGGCTTCCGTTCGAAGAGGTCCAGTTCTTCGACGACAGGCCGCAACCAGTCGGCCGGATCCTTGCCTTCTGCGACTGCGCTCTTGCCGATGTGAGTGAGTATCTCGACGATGGTCAGCCGCACCCGGCGTCGGGTGGATTGACTTAGCTCAGCGATGAGGTCTCCCACGGCGAAGCGACCGAGGAGGCGGAGCAGTTCAAAGACCAACTCCTGGTTTCGGGGGCCGGCGAGCTCCAGCGTCTCCAGAAGAGCGCGGAGCAGCTCCGGCGTTGCGACATAGCTCAGCGCGGTGGCGGCTCGGTCCCGCACCTCCGCTGAGGTCGAGCTGAAGCTCAGACGGTGGGCGAGGTCGGTTGACTCCACGACGTCCTCGAGTGCCCCGGCCCGCAGGGCAGGAAGGGTCAGCTCTTCGAGGGCTCTTAGGACTGCAGCGGTCGAGACTGCCTCCTCCTCGGCCTCTCCGGTGATTAGCTGGACGAGCTGTCGAAGCACTGGTGCGGCCTGCGATGGTTCGGCCTTGATCCCGGCTAGGACGGTTAGGCGCAGGGCCTGGCCGGCATTGGACGCCGGTAGATCCGTGGCGAGGTAGGAGCCAAGGTTGTTGGGCGGGGCCGAGCGGAGGGCATTCCAAGCATCGCGCGCGATGTGCGCCGGAGGGACGGGCAGACCGCTCTTCCCGCCGCGAGCGATTCGTTCTGCGATTGCGTCGAAGGCCCGGGGGTCGGCCTTGAGCCAGTCCATCTCGATGCGGGGAGCCGTCGACGCCGGCTTGGGCTGGGCGGGGACGGATTGGGGGGTTGGCTCCCCCACCGGCAGGGTCCTTGGGGTCGCCTCAAACAGGGCGGCGCCATCCGCCATAGCTTGCGCGGCACCGGCGGCTGCAGGGGACGGACCCGGTGGGGCGGGCGAAGTCGCTGGGGCGTCTACCGGGGGCGGCGCAGCGTCGTCCTTGAGTCCCAGGTCGGTGGTCTCCAGTTCGCCGCCATCTAGAGCGGTGCCGGCGGGGTTGAGGACGAGCGATTCGAGCCGAAGGTCTTCCGGAGGGCGCTGCGCCAACGTTTGCTTCAGGAGGGCCGGTGCTCCCCGACTCAGCCAGCCCATGGCGCGGAGAATCTCGTCCTCCCGCAGGCCGCTGTCGAGGGCCAGGGACTCGACTCCGCGTTCCCGGAACCACTGAGCGAGGGTGCCACTGTGTTGGTATTCGGTGTTTCCGTTCGGAATTCGTGTGCCATTGGCGCGGAAGACACCGGCAAGAAAATCCAGACGGAGCTTCGATCCACTCCCTGTGGTCTCCAAGAAGACGGCGCACAGGCCGCGCGCCGCGTCCTGGACCATGCTGTGGGTCTCGGGGTAGACGCGGAGTTGGGTGCCCAGAAAGCGCAGCTTCCGCGCGATATCGGCCGTCATTTTCTCGGAGACCGGTTGGAAGATGTCGGTGGGGGACAAGGTGGGCACGGCCCAATTGTCGTTTACTGAGGGACAGTCGTCTATCCTGGCTCCGCGGAGCTGGTAGTCGCTCCGGGCGAAATCAAGGGCCTGCTCGACGGCCCAGAGGCGGGAGCTTGGGCCCATGGTCTGGAGGCAGGAGCTGAGTCGGTGGGTCGAGCGGCATGTTCCGGCCAATTCCGAGGAATCGACGCACCTCCAGCGCATGCATGCACTGTCCTCGATGCCGGGTGACCCCGGCTCGCGCCGTCACTTTGTGCCGGTCCACGAGCACTTCGACCTTCGGATTGCGGTGCAGGCCCGGACCTGGGAGCTTCGGCCCGCGTCCGACGCCCTCGACGCGCGCTGGTTCGCTCTCGATGAGGTCCCGGGCTGCGCAACCGACGAATCGGTCCAGCGGGCGCACCGCAAGCTGCTCGCGGCAGTGGGGTAACCGTGAGTACCCCGCCCGTCCCGCCGGAGATGGCGCGCTCTGCTCTCAGCGGATTCGAGCGGCTGTCGGTGCCCCTGTGCCGCTGGATCAACGCTGGAGGTTGGCTCAAGTCGGTCCTCCAGTTCTACGTTCGACTCGTTCCCCGCGCCTTTGTCGCCTGGATGAGTCGCTGGCGCTGGGAGCTGCACGGCATGGGCCCCGTCGAGGCCATGGATCCCCATCGCGGCGTCCTGCTCGTCTCCAACCACCGCACGTTTTTCGATATGTACGTCGGCAGCGCAGTGCTCTACGAGCGAAGCTGTTTCATGAAGCAGCTCTACTTCCCCGTCCGCTCGGACTTCTTCTACTCCTCGCCGCTCGGTCTCTTAGTCAACGTCTTGATGAGCGGTTGCGCGATGTGGCCGCCGGTCTTCCGTGAGGCTCGGGGGCGCAACCTCAACCTGACGGGACTGGAGCAGATGAATGCAGTCCTCTCGCGGCCTGGCTCTGTCCTCGGATTTCACCCCGAGGGCACTCGGAACAAGGGGCCGGACCCGTACGACTTTCTGCCCCCCAAGGGCGGTCTGGGGAGGATGATTCAGGCCGCTGACGCAGAGACCCTCGTCTTGCCGTTCTTCATCCTCGGGATGAGTACCAACTTCAAGGCAGAGCTAAAGAACGCCCTGTTCCGAAACCCCGCCGCGACGCCGATCCGCATCCGTTTTGGTGCCCCGATTCGGGTGGGTGATCTGGACCGGACCGGGATGCCGCGGGAGTTGACGGACGCGATTCTCGGTCGCATCCGGGCCCTGGCGGAAGAGGACCGAGCGGCCGTCGAGGCCTAGAAGCTGCCCTGGGCCTCGACCCGGCCAATGGCTGCCCGCAACTCCTCGTCCATCGCTACCTTGTGGTCGTTTGCAAAGTCGTAGACCACCACGATTCCTGTACCGATGCCGGCCAGCTCCTGTTGGCTCTCGCTGAACAGCGCGTAGGACATGGAAAAGCGGTCGTCTTGGATGGAGTCGATGCGGGTCGCCCCGCGGACGGTGTCGGGGTAAGTCAGCGGCCGACGAAAGCGGCACTGGGTCTCCGCGAGGATTGGACCGATGGAGGTGCGTTCCATGTAGTCGAGGAGCTGCATCGCGTCGAAGTAGGCGATGCGGAGGACCTCGAAGTAGCGGAAGAAGTTGGTGTTGTTGACGTGGCCGAAGGCGTCCATGTCGCCCCAGCGCACGGGGATGGAGACTTGAACCGGCCAGCTGGCCCAGTCGGAAGCGGTCAGTCGGTCGTTCATCCTCTCCTCACTACGGTGTGCCCAGCCACCAGGCCATCAGGCCTTCCAGTTCGGCTGCGCTGAGGCCGTGGCCGCCCTCAAAGATGTGAAGCTCGAGCGCGTCGAAGCCGAGGGCTGCCACCGCCTCCATCTGCTTCTCGAGGTGATCGGGGGGGCGGGCTTCGTCGTCTTCGCCGGTCGAGAACCAGCCGGGCATGCGGCGGTCGCCGAGGCCCGTTGGGAAGGCGCCGCCATGGAGGACTGCGAAGTGAGTGAAGGGCTCGTTGTTGCTCGCGATGTAGGGGGCAGAGCTGGCTCCGCCCGAGAAACCGAGGGCGATCACGGCACTCGAGTCCAATGACCAGTCCTCTCGCTCACTCAACTCGTCGATGCAGTTGAGGGCGTGGGTCAAGTCTGGGGTGATCTCGTCTGGCTCGGTTCCGACTTCCCAGGTGTACTCGCCGCCGGGCGACATGCGGGAGTCGGGGGCGACGACTGCGGCGCTCCAGGTCTCGATGACGCCGGCTAAGGAGTTCACGATCGCGGCACCGCTGCCGCCGGTGTGGTGGTAGGCGAGGATCAGGGGGAGCGCCTGACCGGCCTCCCGCTCCGGTAGGAAGTAGGTGCCCGAGCGGCCGATCGAATTGGTCGTCTTGAGGGTGCCCTGTTCGGCCGGAAGCGGGCTCGCGTCGTCGTCGTCGTCTCCTCCGGTGTCGTCGTCCCCCGTGGCGTCGTCATCTCCGGTGGAGTCGTCATCTCCGGTGGCGTCGTCATCTCCGGTGGCGTCGTCATCTCCGGTGGCGTCGTCATCGCTTGGTCCGGGATTCTCGACCGGGGGAGAGGCGAACCAGTCACAGGCGGTGCCGACCAGCGCGAGCGCGGCCGCCAGGGCCCAGACTGCCGTGTCGAGTCGCCGGGGCCGGTGCACCGCTACCACCGGTGGTAGGCCGGGTGGCCGGGGCCGACCGCGACAAATGTGCCGGTGCAGCGTGCGCAGACCTTTCCTCCCGCGGTGAGCTCGGCGTGCACCACGGCTTTGGGGTCTTTGAGTTCATCGATCCAGGCCCGAAGCTGGACCGGGTCGTCCACCGGCGTTGGCCGCTTGAGCCGGACCGAGAACTCTGCGGTGACGGTGCACGGGGTCTCTTCTTCGCCGCGAGCCTGCATCAGCGCCCAAGCGGCGGCCCAGTTGCTGTGGCAGTCGAGCAAGGCGCCGATGATCCCTCCATTGAGGACGCCCGGGAAG
>CAZQTQ010000254.1:0-6607 GCA_964596025.1 uncultured Rickettsiales bacterium | reverse complement strand
CTTCACCGCGACCGCCACCGCCTCGTAGGCGGCCCGGAAGCAGTCGGCCGGCGTGGCCGCGGCGATGACCGGCAGGGGAGCCTCGCCGTTTCGTCCATACAGCGCGATGTTCAGGTCCGACTGCTCGGTCTTGGTCGGCAAACCAGTAGATGGGCCACCTCGCTGCACGTTGACGACCACCAGGGGCAGTTCGACCATCAGGCCCAGCCCGATGGCCTCCCCCTTGAGTGCCAACCCCGGCCCAGAGGTCGAGCAGATGCCGAGGTTGCCGGCGTACGAGGCACCCAGGGCCGCGCAAACAGCGGCGATCTCGTCCTCGGCCTGGAGGGTTCGCACCCCGTGGGCCCGCATCGAGGCCAGCGCATGAAGCAAGTCCGAGGCCGGCGTGATGGGGTAGCTACCCAGGAAGAGGTCCAGGCTCGCCTTTCGGGTGGCTGCCACCAAACCCAAAGCCGCGGCCTGGTTTCCAGTGACGTTGCGGTAGCGTCCCGGTGCAATCGGCGCCGACGGCACCCGGAAGGTGCTGTGGAAGACTTCCGCGGTCTCGGCGTAGTAGTAGCCGGCCTTGAGTGCCTTGACGTTGGCCTCGGCCACGTCCGGGAGCTTGACGAACTTGCCCTGGAGCCAATCGATCGTGTGTTCCGGGGGTCGGCTGTAGAGGAAGTAGACCATTCCCAGCGCAAACAGGTTCTTGGCCCGGTCCTTGGTTTTGGTCTTGATGGGGCTGTCTTTGAGGGCCTCGCGGGTCAGCCGGGTGATGTCCACCTGGACCACTTGGTAGCCCTCGAGGCTGCCGTCCTCGAGCGGGTTGGTTTCGTAGCCTGCCTTGGCGAGGTTGCGGGCATTGAAGCTGTCGGTGTTGATGATCATCAACCCGCCTTCCCGCAGCTTCTCCTTGTTGACGGCGAGCGCAGCCGGGTTGAAGGCCACGAGTACGTCGGGTGTGTCGCCGGGCGTTCGGATCTCGGTGGAGCCGAACTGGATCTTAAAGCCTGAGACTCGAAAGAGGGTGCCGGCGGGGGCGCGGATCTCCGCCGGGAAGTCGGGCAGGGTGGCGATGTCGTTACCGGCCAGAGCGGAGGTCTTTGAGAACTGGGTCCCAGTAAGCTGAATGCCATCACCGGAGTCACCGGCGAAGCGGATGACGACTTGCTGCAGCTCGGAGCTGTCGCGGGCGACGGGCGTGGACGAAGGGGTGGTCAAGAGGCCTCCTTGCGGCGAGGAATGGGCTGCTGCGCCCCGCCTGATGTACTCTGGGCGGACCTTACTCTTGGGATGGAAGCGTCGCCAATGGGTTTTGTTGCTTCTTCCAGGGTGGAGGAAGGGCTCAAGGCCGCCGTCCCCTCATGGACGGGCCCCGCCGAAGCAGGCATAGCGGCCTAGGCCGACGGCGATACTGGGACCGCCGCCGATGGGGGTGATGAGGATGCGAGGGGCGGGCTCCTCGCCCTTGAGCTCGGGATCGTCGAGCCCCTCCGGTCCAGCCCATAGGGGTTCGTCGTCCGGGTAGCCCGCCACGACGAGGTAGGCGCCGTCGTCCGAGAGGAAGGGGTGGCTGTTGGCGACCTGCTCGAAGAAGTGCAGGCTCAAGATGGTCTCTCGGGTCGGCAGGAAGGGTCCGCCCAAGGCCCTGCTGGTGCCGTCGAGATTGACGGTTACCCACTGCAGCTTGCCCCCATCCTCCACTTGAGCCAGGACCAGACCGGAGCCATCGGGCAGCCAGTCGGCGGCGAGGAAGGCGTTGTGCCACAAGGTCTTGCTCTCACCCGTCTGGGTGTCGATGAGCTCCAGGAGGCGGAGTGGCCCGCGGCCCTCTGGAGCCACGCCCAAGGCGATGCGCCGTCCCTGGGGGTCCCAACGGAAAGCGCCTCGACCGGGGTAGGCGAAGAGAGTTTGGACCGTTCGGGTCTCGGGATTGAGCACCACGAGTTGGTCCTCTTCGCCGGCTTGTACCGCGTAGGCCAGCCGATCGCCTTGGGGGTGCCAAGCTGGGGCGTAGAAGCTGCCCGCGGGGCCCAGAGTCAGGGTGCTTCCGCTGCCGGCGGGGTCGATGAGCTGCACGACAGCCGAGGACCGCTCGGGGTTGCGCCGCCGAATTGCGAACTGGCAGCTGCCTGGACGCCAGGACCAAAACAGCGGCGCGCCCGTGGCGAGTACGCGAGGCTCTTCTTCACTGCGGCTGTCCACCCACTCGAGGCTCAAGAGGCCTTGGTCCTGGTGGAGCACCAAGAGATGCCGTTGGTCCGGGGCCCAATCGTGGTGGATGGGGGTGCCCGTCTCCTTGGACCAAACCTCCCAGACCTGGACGCCATCCCGGTGGACCACAAAGAGCTTGCATCCGGGCCAGAAGAGCGGGAGGTCGTCTCCGTCGCTGGTCAGGAGGTCACTGGCATCAGACTCGCCGTCGGGGTCACCATCATCTTCCTCTTCGAGCTCATCCTCTCCGACCACCTCATCCCCCTCGACCACCGCCACGACCATGCCTGCGCCGGCGATGTCGTCCAGGCTCTTGTCGTCCGCGGCCAGAATCCCCTCGCTTTCGTACCAGGGCACCTCCTCAAGGACAGCGAACGCTCCCTCAAGATCGTCGACGACTACTGCGAACTCGTCCTCGTCGTCGAAGTCCCCGTCGAGGATGTCTGCTTCGTCGATCAGGGTCGGCTGTAGGGCGAAGGCCGCGACCCGCTGTCCGTCGGCGGAGATCGTGGGGTGGGCGAAGACCAACTCGTCCTCAAGTTCTTCGGTGAGGCCGGGGAAGAAAGGGATGCCGGGGATGGGGGCGAAGTCTTCCGGGCTCCAGGTCAGGCGGGTCGTGGAGACACCGTCGCCCTCTGCCAGGTACAGGTGGCCGTCTTCCCCCGTGAACAGGGTCAAGAGGCCCCGGGGAAGGGCAGGGAGAGTTTCGACCTGTGCGGGGGCTGGGGGCAGCGCAGAGTTGCTGATGCTCACGGCCTCGATTCTACAACTTGTACTCAGCCTAATGCCAACGCAGGGGGGCGATTGGCCTATTCCTCAACCGTCAAGCGGACTTCACTCCACTGCGAGTCCAGGTACTCGACCAGAATACCCCACACTTCGACCCGGTAATCCCCCGGGGGAAGCGCCTGGGGGGGCACCTTTTCCATGGCGTAGGGATAGTCGGTGTTGTTGATGTCGACGCCGCCAGGGATCTGGGCTTTGCCGTAGCGCACCTCCCGCAGTTCGGGGTCGAGGTACCAGACGTTCCAGAGGTCCTCGGCCCGATCGTCCCAGTGGGAGACGCGAACGGCCCACCACTGGATTTCGCTTTGATCGCGGACGCAGCGGAGGTCCCACCGAAGGGTCAGGGTCGTCAGTGGCGCTGCTGCTTCGGTGTGGAAGTGGGTCTCCGGCTCGGTCTCGGGCGGACACTGAGTGGTGTAGAGGACGAGGTCGACCACGTCGCTCGTCAGGGGTTCGACTTCGCCGGCTCCGCAGCCGAAGCCCCCGCAGGCCGCTGCCAGTCCAAGCCCCAAAAGGAGGAGGGTGGGCTCGCCTCGACGCAGGGGGTGGCGGTTGGTGTGCATTACGTTCCTGGGTCTACCACGACCCGCCGCGGCGGGGGGAGCGCCGACGTGGTGGTGTGCGGAGACCTGAGAGGTCGGCCTGGGCTGCAAGCTCGTCGAGGGCGGCGGTGATCACGCCGACGTCCTCCACGGTCTCCTCGACTACGCCACCCAGTACCGGGGTGATCTGCACCTGGTCTCGCTGATCCAGTCGGAAGAAGCGAAGTCGGAGGCTGGGGTAGGGGAAGGTCGCTGCCTCGGCCATGGGTCCCTCGAAGAGTTCCTTCTCGAGCCACCAACCGATCCGAAGCTCGAGCGGCTCCAGGCTGAGGGCAGCCGCACAGGGGACAATGTCCTCGGGAAGCGGCGGGTTGTCCATCCAAGCGGCGACTGCGGGTCCAAAGGCCTCCGAGTCGAGCTCGAGGGCATCGGCGGCGGTCGACCAGAGGGAGATGGGCAGCGCCTCAGGAGCCATGCTCCGAAGGTGCGCCCGCGCCTCCTCTGCCCAACGCTCGTCGGCGGTCGCCGCGTACAGGGCCCAGGCTCCCTTGGCTTGCACCCAGGGTGTTGCTTCGCTCAGGCCGTTCCCCTCGCGCTTAGCCCGGTCCAACCAATGGACGTCGCCGGTGATGCGCCAGTAGAAGAGGCAGGCCGGGACGGTACGGGGGCCCTCGGGGAGCGCCTTGCTCAGGGCTTGGGCCGCGGCCCGAACGGGTGCCGATGCGCGCTGCACCCAGAGTTTGCAGGCCGAGAACAGCCAGGCGCTTTGCTCCTCTTCGTGGAGCTGGCTTGGGTTGAGCGCACACAGGGCTTCCTCAGCCGCTTCGGCCCAGCTTCGCTGCCCGTGCACCCAATTCAGAATGGTCCAGGCCTCGACGATCGCTGCGCTGGGCACTGGATGCTGGCTCGGGTCCAGCGCTAGGGCGGCCTCTCGGAAGGCTGCCTGAAGGAGGCCGCGGGCAGACGGGGCCGGGTCCCCCGTTTGGGATGGGATCATGCTGAACTGGCCGCTGGCCGCAGGCCCCGGAGCAATACCTGCAGCATCGCTTCGGTGTCTTCGTCCAGGGTCGCCTCCGGCGCTCCAGGCAAAAGGTGGTGGGCCAGGGCGTGGCCGCTTAGCTGGGATAGGACGATGCGCCCGATACGCTCGGGCGGAAGGTCCAGCAGCTCCCCTTGGTTCTGGTACCGCTCGATCGCTGCGATGAAGCGCAGCTTGAGGCGCCCTTCGACGACCTCGGTCCACAGAAGCTGCAGCTCGGGGTGCACAGGGATCTCTTGCAGGGCGATGCGTACAGCCTTTCGGTGGCTGGAGACAAAGCTCATCACGTCGTCGACGAGTGCTCGCAAGAAGGCTTCGAAGTGGGCATGTTCCGCGTCGAGTACCGACTCCAGCTGGGAAACGACATCGGGCGTCGTAAAGCGCTCCAGGAGGGGAGAAAGGACCCCAATAAGGAGTTCCTTTTTCGTCTTGTAGAGCTTGAAGACGGTGCCGGCGGCGACACCGGCCCGGTTGGCGATCTCGCTGGTCGATGCGGCCGAAAAGCCGCGTTCGGCGAAGACCTCCATTGCCGCTTCGAGCACCCGTCGTTGCTTCTCGGTCAGCCCCTGTAGCCCCTTTTCAAAGGCGGCCTTCGGCGTCGGCTTCATGGGCTCCTGGGTCCGGATACTAGATGCTTCGGTAGCGTTTGAGGGCGATCACATTGGCGACAAGGAACACTCCGACGAAGCCGGCGAGGACGACGAGGTCGGTGGTGATGGCGGAGCCCTCAGTACCCCGAATCATCACCGCGCGCATGGCGTCGGCGCCGTAGGTCAAAGGCAGGGCCTTTCCGATGCCCCGCAGCCAGGGAGCCATGGACTCCAGCGGGAACAGTCCAGAGAAGAAGACCTGGGGAACGATGACAAGGGGGATGAACTGGAAGACCTGGAATTCAGAAGTCGCAAAGGCCGAGATGAACATCCCCAGTGTCATTGCCGTCGCAGCGAGCAGGAGGCAGATGACAAGCAGCCAGAAGAACGAACCCACCAGCATCATGCCCAAGAGCTTGACGGCTACGGCTGCCACCAGCGTTGCCTGTAAGAAGACCACCACGGCAAAGGCCAAGGTGTAGCCCAAAACCAATTCCACGCGGCCCAACGGGGTGGTCATCATCCGCTCTAGAGTCCCTGTGGTGCGTTCCCGGACGAAGGCTACTCCGGAGATGATGAAGGTGAAAAAG
Source organism: uncultured Rickettsiales bacterium (assembly GCA_964596025.1). GTDB lineage: Bacteria > Myxococcota_A > UBA796 > UBA9615 > UBA9615 > CAZQTQ01. The sequence continues at coordinate 864 of CAZQTQ010000254.1, read as the reverse complement.
AAGATGAAGAACCCCAGCAGTACCGGCCCAAAGTTATCGAAGGCCGCCATGTCCTCGCTTCCGTGAAGCCAGGTGAACTCTGGCCTTAGGTTCAGGCTGGAGCCGATGCCGAGGCCGCCGCTGGGGGTGCTGTTCTGCAGGGCCGACATCAGGGCGAGACGCACGGCGCCAGCCTTGGTCGGGTCGCTGCCCTCGAGTTGGACGCGGATCCGTCCGCCCTTGAGGCGAATGATGGCGTCGACCTCGTTGCTGGCGAGGGCACTCTCCGCTCCTTCGCTCTCCATCCGGACAACGGTGGCACCCTCGTCTTCGAGGAACTGGACCGTCCTGTCCCCCAGATTGATGGAGGCGAGTGTGGGCTGGTAGGAGTCGCCGTTGAAGATGAGCGCGAGTAGGGCGAGGATTAGGTTTGGGGCCACGAGTACGAGGGCCAGGGTCCTCTTGTCCCGCTTGAACTGGCGGAGGATCCGCAAGGTGACCGCAAAGGTGCGCATCAGGCCACCCCAAAGTGCAGAAAGGCGTCTTCCATAGTCTCGACTCCGGCCTGGGCTTTGAGCCCGGCTGGGCTGTCGGAGGCGATCATGCGGCCGTCCCGGAGCATGCAGACCCGGTCGCACTTGTCGGCCTCGTCCATCACATGGGTCGTGATGAGGATGGCCCGGCCGCCCTCAGCGTAGCTGCGTAGTTCGGCCCAAAGGGACTTGCGTAGGACGGGGTCGATGCCGACCGTCGGTTCGTCCAGGAAGAGGAGCGGGGGCTCGTGCAGTAGGGTCGTGGCCAGGGACAAGCGCCGCTTCATGCCGCCGGAATAGAGCTGCACCTGGCGGTCCAAGGCATCGGTGAGGCCGACCAGTTCGGCATAGC
>CAZQTQ010000253.1:0-6608 GCA_964596025.1 uncultured Rickettsiales bacterium | reverse complement strand
CGCCGAGCAGGCGGGGCAGGCCAGTGGGAGTACGGAGGCCTACCTTCAGGCGACGCGGCCTAAGCGCACCGGTCTCATCGCAGCGTTGGCGTTGGTGGTTATGGGAGGTGGTGCAGCAGCCTTCTTCTTGACTCAGCCCAAGGGCCCGGCCACTGAAGCCGAAATCAGCCAGGCCACCCGAAGCTTCGAAGAGGCGATGACCCAGGGAGACTGGGCTACAGCGGCAGCTTCGGTCTCTGAGCTATCCGCGGCCTCCGGCGAGGAGCCAGGAGGTCGGGTCCTTCTGGCACAAGATGCCCTCTTGGCCGGTGACTACGCCGCTGCTTCGTCGCTGGCGAAGAGCCTGGCTGGCCGCAAGGACGCTCTGGGTGCCTCTGCCAACTTGATCCTGGCGGCATCGGCGCGGCTCGAGTCGGCGAACGGTTACGGCGAGGCGGTGACGGCATACACCCGGATCCTCGATTCCAGCAGCGGGGCCAGTCGAATCCAGAAGGATCGTGCCGGCCGTGCCCTCAAGACCGCGTGCGTGGTCGCGGGAGGGACCATCTGCGAAGGCCGCGTCACGCTGGAGGCGAGGGACCTTCAGCTCCTGCGTTCGCTGGTCCTTCTTGAGGATGGACATAGCAAGGACGGCAGCGGCGCCCTCGCCGCTGCCCTCGGTGAGGCTTCAGCTGCGGGCGCGTCCTGCCTGGAGACCTCGGTCTTGAGCCGCTGGGTGCAGTCCAATGCTCTGAGCGGTGCGATTTTGAATTCGGTGCGGGAGACTGGGCGCGTCGCGTCCCGGAATCCCGAGCAATGTGGAACGTTCCAATGATGAGGTCTGCGGAAGTGAACAACAATGTGTGGTTTTGGCCCCGACCTGTCCATGGGCTCGTGGTGTTTGGTCTGCTTTTGAGCCTCGTGCTTGTTGGGTGCCCGAAGTCCGGCGACTCGGGCTCGAGTGGCTCGGCTTCCTCGGGCGCCTCCGATACCTGGGTGGTCTTCGAGATCTACGAGGCAGGCACTGGGAACGCCCTATCTGCGACGGTTTGGCCGGTCGGCCTGCCCGAGGACTTTGACAGCATCGTCCAAGGCAACGCTGGCAGCGAAACGAAGTTCTACGGTGTCGGCCTGAAGGAGAGCGGCTACGCCTTGACCTTTGGTCCGGGCAGCCGGGTTTCTTTGATGGTGTGGAGCCCCGGACACGAACTCAAGCGGGTCGACAGCAAGCTCAAGAAGGGGGAGAACCTCGTAGCGGTCGAGCTGAAGCGTACCGAGGTCGAGGATGAGCGGGTGCCGGAGCGCATTCGTCTCGAGGTACTCGAGAGCCTGCCCACGGAAGGACCGCGGACTGGTTCATGATCGCCGCTCTGTCACGCCTCGCCTCTTCGCGGTTGCTGCTCCTGTTTGGAGCGCTGGGTACGGCTGTCTTCTTGGCCGGCTGTGCCGCTGAAGGACTCGGCGTCCGGGCGGATGGTTGCTGGGGCTCGGGCATTGGCTCGGACTCACTGGCTTGCTTGCAGGAGAAGGCGGGTCCGCTTGGCGCCATGGGCTTTGACCTTGGCTCAGCCGTGATCAACGCTTCTGCGCTCCTCTCCGCGCCACGGGGTGGTTGCGGTTCTCTGGTCGACTGTTCTCAGGTGAAGGTCCCGCCCAAGAAGGTGGCGGCCAGCAAGCCTCCGTCTTCCGCTGGGGGTGGAGGTGGCGGTTCGGTTCGGGCCTCGGCGCCTAGGGGCTCAGCATCAGCCAGTGCGTCTTCGGGCGCGGCGGCAACTCCGGTGGCGACTTCGGGGGCCCCCTCCGACGTGCGGTCGATGGATGCTAATTCGGGTAGCGGCGCTTCGGCCGGAAGCGGCTCGGAGGCCGTGGCCACCTTGAGTCCGCCGCCCTCGACGCCGCCCACCGTCGTCCCCGAGGCCCCCAAGTCTACAGGCAAGGCCTCGCCGAACTGCGCCGGGCTCTCCATCGAAGGTATGGAGAAGAAGGCCACGCTCAGTGCGAAAGAGGCCAGCTGCGCGATGGACACGGCCAAGGGAACGACCAATGCCAGCGATGCGGTGGTTCAGACCGCCGCCATCGCCCTCTACAACACCAAGGCTTCGGGCTGGGCCTCGGCTGTGGAGGCGGCGCTGGGCCGAAGCGCATTGAGCAACGCGCCGCCCCTGAACTTCGCAGGGATCAAGCCGGCCTACGACAAGAGTCGCTACGGCACCGTCCTCCAGCGCTCGCGCAAGGTGTGGCGCAACTTGGGAAAGGGCTACCAGCTGACGGGTAGCGACAAGGACTTCCTGGTGGAGTACTCGTGCCGTTCTGCGGGTCAGCTCGCATTGTCAGGAAAGCCGCCCAGCGACGGAATCGACTGGTGTGAGCGCTGGCTCGACCGGGCCGAGCGGTCGGGCGGATCGGTCGATGAGGTCGAGGATCTCATCCGCCAACTGGAGTAGGTCCCCATTCCCCATACGGATTTCCGGCCGAGTTGGAGGCGATGTTCCGCAGCTAGGCGGCGCGCCCTCCTCCTTAGCCTCCTCTTGTTGCCCATCTTCTTGGGATCTTGCAGCCGAAGCAAAGCGCCTGGCCCTCCCCCGGAGATGATCCCGGGTGCCGAGGCCATCCAGAGCAGTTGGCCCTGGGAGGTCGCCTTTTCGGATGCGCTCGGCGAGGAGGTCCTCGCGGTGGTCCTTGGGCGTTGGCTGGGATCGGGTGAGGCCACCGGTGGTCCCTCCTGGGCTCCACCCGGAGCCGCCTCCGTCTTGAAGGGCAGCAGTGGTGTCCATCTAAAGGCTCGCATGGACGCAGAGGATGCCCGGGCCCTTGACCTGCTCCGTCTGATCTACCTTCACGCCAGCTGTCGTCTCGCGCGGGATCCCCAGGCCTTTGGTGCGGAGCTCCCCGATGGCTACGCTCATGGCGAAAGGGTCTGCTCGGCTCTCGGTGACGAGGAGGGTGCGGGCCGGGCCCGGTCGAACCACCAGGCTCTGGGGGGTGGCGACCCCAAGGTAGCCCCGTCCCGGTCTGAGGGATCGGAGACGCCTGCTCCGTCGGCGGACGTGGCAGCGCTCCTTCGTCCGGATCGAAGGGTGGTGAAGGTGTACGGAGAGAAGTTGGAGTACGCCTTGCTCGAGCCCGATGCCTTGGTGCGGGCGGTCGAGATGCTGCAGGAACAAGGCAAGGCGGCCGGGGATCCGCCCCATTCTGGGCTCGTGGGCCGCCTGGGCACGAGCCGCTGGACGGGGTCGTCGACGCCGGGCGCTAGCAGGCTGCTTGACGCCGAGAGACTGGTCAAGAGCCTCCCCTCCGGTCCTGGGCGCCTCGGACCGGCCGAAGGGGCGGTCGAGGCCTCTATTCAGGGCTGGAAGGCGGGGCTCCGAGTCTTGGCTAAGTCCGAGTCGGCCGCTGAGTTGGACGGCGGAGGTGTGGCCTTGCTTGAGCGGTGGTACCGGAGGGCCCTCTACCGCGATCTGGGACTCTTGGCCCTGAGCGACGACGATGCAGAGTTCGCTCTGGTTGCGCTCGAGGAGGCAGCAGAGGCGCGCGGTCGGGTTCGCCCCGGGCCAGGATTGGATCCCCTGCTCTTGGCAGGACTGGCCCATGCCCGGTACAAGTCCAACGAACTTCAGCGATCCGTCGTCCTCCTTGAAGACATGGCCCAAATTCCGGGCTGGGAGGTTGCCGGCTTCGCTGCTCAAACGGTGGCACGGGTTGCCGTGCTAGGCTCGACGGCTGACGCGAAGGTGAATCGATGAAGCGGATGTTGGAAAGAGTGCGGGTGGCCTCCATCCTTGCGGGCCTGTTGGCCGGGATGGCAGCCCTGGTAGGCAGCTGGGACCGCGGGTCTGGTGATGCGGTAGCGCAGGAGCCCAAGACCCTGGTCGTCCTCGAGGAGGACGAGCCTCAGACAACCTACCCCTTCCTCGCGCGAACGATGAGTGAACAGCGTCTTGCGGAGCTGTTCTTCGACCGCTTCTTTACCCAGAGCACCGGTGGCGATATCGACTCCCGGGTCTTTGAAGAGGGATGGGCCGCCCGGCCCCCCAACCTAAGCCTGGCTGTCAAAGAGGGCCTGAAGTTCTCCACCGGTGACCCCGTCACCTTCAGCGACATCAGCTTTACCTTGAACGACGTCTTCCGTCGGGGGGACATCGGCCACAGCGTGGACGGCTGGTATGCGCGCATGTTTGGCGACGCCCAGCAGGTCACTCCGATGCACGGAAGCATCCGCTTCCTCAAGGCCATGCCGGAGGATGGGGCCGAGCGCTACTTGTTGACGACGGTGTTGATGTCGCGGGGAGCGCTGGTCGCTGGCGGGGGCAAGGCCGATCTCGAGGGAAGCAAGCGCTCGCCGGTGGGCACGGGGCCGTTCCACGCCGCCCAACCGATCGAGTCGTTTGACGAGGTGAATCTCGTGCGGAACCCGCATCGCGAGGCGAATGTTCGCGGTGGAGAACCGGTTGGGGCCATGCGCCTCCTCTACGACCAAGATGCTGCTCGCCAGAAGGAGCTGATGGAAGGGGGGCGGGCCGATATCTGGGTGTCGCCGCCGTCTGCGGTGCTCCCGCCCTTCCGCAACCAGAGCGACCGCTTCGGGATTCGCTCCTACGACCTCATGCAGTGGTGGTTTGTCGCCGTCAACCACAAGAGCACTCATCTGGCCAGTGGGGACGTGAGACTTGCGCTGGACCTGGCGGTTCCGCGGGACCAGCTCGTCGAGAAGTTTGGTGGGGACTCGGCACGCCTCTCCTCGGGGCCCTTCCTGCCGGGTTCGGCCTGGGAGGCGGCGGATACCGCCCCGACTTCAGGCGACAAGGCCCAGATCAACAAGCTCATGAGCAGTGCCGGCTACGCGATGCAGGGTGGACGCTGGACCAAGGGGGACGACAGCATCCTCTTGCGCCTCGGTGTGCAGGCCGACATCCTCGACGACTACAACGACGTGGTCTATGCGCTGACCGACGCTTGGGATTCGGCCGGCTTCCAGGTGCGGGTCCGCGGGATCCGCCCCGGTGACTGGAGAGACAACGTCGAGGGGGGCAAGGCCGCGGATTCCCACGATTTGATTTTGGGACGCTGGAACCTCGATCGAGAGGAAGGTGCCATCGATCTGTTTACGGTGCGCGACCGGCCGGGGCGGGAGATCAACCTGTTCCAGTACAGCCACAAGGACGTCGACCAGATCATCAAGGACTTCTACGCCGAGACTTCGGGGCCGGCCCGTGAGGCACTGATGCAGAAGTTCCACCGAACCCTGCATCACGACAGACCCTACCTCTTCTTGTGGACTCTTCAGGTGCAGTCGGTGTACCGGAGAGACCGGCTCTCCGGCTTCCGAGCTGCGCCTTTCTACTACTTCACGGCTATCGACCGGGTGGCGTGGAAGCAGCCCAAGGAGTCGCAGGCGACGCCCTAGGGGGAGTTGGTTTTGGTGCCAATGGGAGGGGTAGCGCCCAGTGGGTCGCAGGAGCCAAGAGCGGCTTCGCGGCCAGTCGTTGCGAAGCTACTGCGCTCCTTCCTTCTCGCAATCTTGGTGCCTGGCTTGCTCTTCGCGCTTGTCGGTTCGGCGCGGCGAGGGATTTGCCTAGAGGCCTATCAATGGGAAGGGAGCGAAGGGTTTGTCCCTGCTCCAGATTCCTGCAGTAAGGAGGTCCAGACCACCTTTGGTGAGGCGGGCCTCTTCTACGCGCGGGCCTTCTTCGGTATGTCGACTGGGCGCTCCGGTCGCAGCCGCGAGGACGCTTCGATGTCGGTGGCAGTGTTGCTCGGCCGTCGCGGGCTGCGTAGCGTCGGAGTACTCGGGGTCGCCCTCGTCTTCCTTGGGGCCCTTGGTCTAGGGACCCGCGGCTTGAGTCGGCGCAATCGACGCCTCCCTATGCCCCGGGCTGGGTTCTGGGGCTTCCTTGACCGGGGTCTCTCCACCCTCTCACATCTCGCGCCACCTGGCGGACTGCCCCTACCCATCGCCGGGCTTGTGGTCTTTGTCGCCGTCCTCCGCATCGTTCCGGCCGGAAGTATTTTCGACTACGACCGCGCCGGCATCCTGTGGGCTGGCCTTGCTCTCGCTCTGGCTGATGGCGCAGGTGCCATCCTCATTCGGGGCCTCCGCCATGCCCGAGCTGTCGAACGCAGCCGCCGCTATGCCGATGCCCTCGTCCTGTGGGGCTGTGACCCTGAGCCCGCAGTGGCCGAGGTGTCCCGACGTGTACGCGCCTCCCAGGTTCGGGGTGCGCTCCTGGCCCTTTTGGGCGGGCTTCTGGTTGTTGAAGGAGTCTTCGGCGTAAACGGCCTCGGCGAGACCCTCTGCGACCTGGTAGTGGACCGCCAAGGTCTCGATCCCCTGCTCCTCTCCGCTGTCCTCGTCACCTTCGCCGGTGTGGTCTTGGCCGTCGAGTGGCTTCCCATCGAGCGGATGTTGAGCTTCAAGGGCGTGCGTTGAAACCCCGCGACTACCACATCCGGCGCATCGAAGCGCTCAGCCCGGTCCTGCTCGCTGGACTGGCCTTGCTCGCGCTCTTTGGGCCCGAGGCCAAGCCGCGCTACGGCTCCGCTGCCTGGCCTTCCTTGTCCCATCCCTTGGGAATCGACAGCGTAGGTCGCGACTTTCTTGCCGTTCTTGCCGAGGGGGTTGCCGACTTTGT
>CAZQTQ010000252.1:6227-6613 GCA_964596025.1 uncultured Rickettsiales bacterium | reverse complement strand
TGGCCTTCTTGAGCTTGTGCTCCTTCTTGCCGGTCTTGCCTTCCTCTTCCTTGGCTTTGGCGCCCTCACCGGCGTCCGGATTGCCAGATGGCTTCTTCTTCTTCTCTTTCTCGACCTCCTGGATCATCAACTCCACGAAGCGATCGGGGACAGTGATGATCTCCTGGCTTGGATCGTAGGGAGCCAGGAGGAGGTTCACGCCGAGTACGCCGCCCAAGAAGAGCAGCAGGGCTACGACCCCCAAGAAGAGCCAGTCTGTGTCCTTGCCAAAGGGCACGGGCAGGAGCTTGGCTCGGAAGACGCGGTGGATGAAGAAGATGGTGTGGTTGATGTCGTTGACGAACCGCTCGGTCGCCCCCAGGACGATTTGGTGGTATTCGCCCACC
>CAZQTQ010000252.1:0-6217 GCA_964596025.1 uncultured Rickettsiales bacterium | reverse complement strand
CCGCTGCTCACCAGCTCACTGGTAGGAGTCCGCCCCCCTTCTGTTTCCAGGAAGCCCACAGACCCTGAGGTGAAGTTTACCCGCACGTCTCCGCCTTCCTGCTCGACGATGGGGAAGTGGTCCTGGGGGAGGCTGTCCGAGGATACGAAGAAGTCCTGTCCTGTGCGGCGGGAGCGGATCTCATCGAAGGCGTAGCCGATGGGCAGCAGGAAGATGACGCCGAGGGCCAGCCACATGGCGCGCTCGACCTGAATCTGCTGGTCTGCCTTTAGCTTCTCTTTCGCGAGCAGGTACGTACCGGCATCGACCGACTTGAGGGAGCCCGGGTCGCGCAGGTTTTCGAGGATGAAGTCTCGCAGCTCATCATGCGATTTCTCGGCTTTGAGTCGGCCCTCGAGCCCGATGATCTCTGGGCCGGCCTTGGCCGGGTCGCCGCCCCACGCGTCGCGCAGGTGCACCCGGGAACGAACCTGGAGCGCCGCTAGGTAGTCTTGTGCCGCAGGGTCCTCGGTGTAGTCGGGGGGCCGAGTCTCGATTGCCCGGTTGAAGTGGTTCCGTGCCTGGTCGTACTTGCTGCGGTTCGACAGGCACTGGCTGTACTGCGCGTTGTAGGTGAAGTTCGCCTCTTCCTCCTCAAACTCGAGCAGGTTGGCCAAGGCGTCGCACTTGGCCCGGTTCTGGTGGCGGACCTGTGCGTTGGCGTACAGCAGCGTCTGAAGCTTGTGGTACAGCGCCCTCCGGGCCTTCACTTCCTCTTCCGAAGGCGCCCAGAGCAGAACCTCTTCGTCGTTCGGAATGGTGATGAGCTTGGAGTCGGGGGTCCGGGCGTAGACCAGCCCGGGGTCGTTTCCGGCTACGAGGACGTAGCGGTCTTCGTCGCCGTCGCGGAAGATGCGGGTGCCGAGGACCAAGTCTTCGACCACGCGCTTCTCTTCGAGGTCGTCGAACTTCTCGTATTCCTCATCGAAGCGCCTGAACTCGACGGTCCAGCTCTTCTTGAGCTTGCCCTCGGCCGCGGTCTTTTCGGCGATAGGCACCATCTCCTTGGCGATGAAGTCCTCGAAATCGGGTCGCTCGATGAGGTCGAACTGCGGTGGTACCAGGGGCGTGTCCCGTTTGCGCCGCAGTTCCCGCTCGAAGCTCTTCTTGGCCGCCTCTGTCCAGGCGTTCTCGAAATCAAGGTAGGGATCGGGTGGGGCGTTCTTCTCCGCCTCCTCCCTCTTCTTGGCCCTCCGTTCGTCCTCAATCTTGTCGATGAGTTCGTCGCGGATGTCCTTCATGAAGTTCATAAAGGACTTCGAGGACTCCGGATCCCTCTTGAGTTCCTTCTGTCGCCGACTGCGGGCCTCGCGCTCGTATTTGCTCTTTTTCTTGGCGATGCGCTTGTCGGCTTCGGCCTCCATCTCCTCGAGCTGTTCTGCGCGCTTCTTTTTCTTGGCTTCGGCCGCAGCCGCCTTCTCGTCGGCGATTTCGTCTTGCCACTTCGAGATCCGTTTCTCGTCGCCCTGCGGATAGCGGTCCGGTTGGGGCTGCCCGACATGCATCAACATGAAGAAGATGAGGCCGAGTACGAGGACGGTGGTGACGATCCCGGAAACGATGGAGTAGGGCTGGTACTGTCGGTCGCCGATGTAAACGGCCGGGGTGTCGGCTTCGTAGTGCCGCACTCCCATGACCATGCCGGACCAGATCTCGGCGACTTCCAGAACCTTGGGCGCCTTGCGATCGATGCTGAGATCGGACTCGGAAGTCCCTGACCGCTGAATGAACTCCATGACGTCTTCGGCTTCGCCGATTTCCTCGGCGGCCTGCTCGGGGTTGGCCGCAGGGGTCATGGCCTCGAACTCATCGGTTGTCTCTTCGGGCTCGGGTTCAGCGACGCCGAACACGATCGTCGTGTTCCCTATCTTGATGGTGTCGCCATCGTTGACCGGGCTGTTGTCCTTAACACTGACGCTATTGCCGTTAAGGAGGGTGCCTTTGTCGCTTCCGAGATCGAGGAGGGTGAGGGAGCCGTCGTCCGCGAGCTTGACCGCGGCGTGGAGCTCCGCCAGATCGGGATCGTTGATCTGGAGGACGGCAGCGTCGCCACTGCCGATGGTCACCATGTCCAGCTGGAACTCTTGGGTTCCCGCCTCCTGGTCGCCCACCGTTATGGTGAAGGCCAGGGTCAGACCGTTGTTCGGGTCAGCCATGGAGCATTCCTAGATTCCTGCTGGTCCGGGCTTTCGCGGGCCCGGTGGCCTGTTCTTGGGTTCGTTGCGGCTCGCTGGGTGGGGCAAAAGCCCGGCTGCTATGTGCTCCCACCCTGATCGGTTCGCTGGGGGAAGGTCCGCCGAAGGAAGTCTTGTTGTCCTTCGGCTACCGAATCTGGTTCACGGAGTCGACCATCTCCTGGTTGAAGTTCTCCTTCAGCCGGATCAATGGGTTGAAGGATGACTGTCGCTTGTCGAGAAGGTAGGCGCCGTGAGGTTTCTTTAGCTCGCCGTCAATCGACACGTCCTCGAAGTCGATTTCAGTGCGCGACTTGTAGCGGACCTCGGGGTCTCGGCTCTGGGCATTGGCCAGCGGAACGGCCAGAAGCATCGAACCGGCAAGGGTCAGGGCGAGGGCGAAGAAACGACTCATAGCGAACTCACTCCAGTCAGGGCGCCCATTGTGCCAGAATTCCTGGCAGGTACGAAGCAGTTGTGGGGATTCTGTTCCCCGGCGGCTTGAGGCACCACCTCTCTACTCTGGGTTGGACTCGGCTTGAGCCTCCGGGTTCCCAGAATCTCCGGCGGATGCTGCACTTTCAGTCTCGGTCGCCTCGCCTCCGGGGCTCTCTGCGCCTTCAGTGGCACTCTCTGCGCCTTCAGTGGCACCCTCATCAGCGCCTTCAGCAGTGGCACCCTCAGCGCCTTCGGTTCCCTCAGTTGCGGCTTCACCGTCTTCCGCACCCTCGGCACCCTCGGCACCCTCGGGTGCTTCCGGCTCGGGAAGGACAATCTCGCTGCGACCCATCCACTCCTCAAGGTCGGCAATGGGCTTCCCTTCCTCGTCTACCAGAGCGTACTCGTAGTAGCTGGACATGAACTCGTCGAGGTACTGACCCTGCTCCTCCATGAAGAAATAATCCTCGGACTCGATGGCGAAGGCGGTTGCATCGAGCTGAATCAACAGTTGCTCCGCCCAACTCGGGTCTTGCTTGACCTCCTTGTACTTCTCGAAGACCTTTTGGGCTCGGACGACCTCGTTTTCGAGGGCTACGCGCTTGGTCTTTGCCTTGGCCTCAAGCTCGGCCATCTGCCGCTCCATCTCGGCGAGCTCGGCCTCGACGCGCTCCTCTTCGGCGATGTCCTCGCCCACACGATTCACCCAGCTGGCAGCGAGGGTGCTCCCGGGGTCGCACTTCTCGATGGTCTCGTAGGTCTTGCGGGCCTCTTTGTACTTCTTCTCAAAGAGGTGCAGGACGATGCCCTTGTTGAGGAGGGCCGTGGTGTTGCACTTGCTGTTGGCGAGGATTCGGTCGTACTGCTCGATCGCCGAGTCCATCTCGAGAATGCCGCGGTAGGCGACACCCATTCCGATGCGCGCCTCGTCTTGCCCCGGCTGCTGCTTGAGGACAGCCTGGAAGAGCTTGGCTGCCAACTGGTAATCGGCTGACTTCACCGCGATGAGCCCGAGGTTCATGTTGGCTTCGATGTTGTCCTCATCCAGCTTCAACGCTTCCTTGAAGGCTATGACCGCCTCGGCCTCCTTGTCCTCCTGGAGGAAGGTCAGGCCGATGTTGTTGTGGATGTCCGCGTCGTCCTTATCGAGCTTCAGGGCGTTCGCCGAGGCCATCTGGCTCATGCGGAAGTTTCCCTGCAGGAAGTAGATTCGAGCCAGGGTCTTGTAGGCGTCGGTGTTCTTGGGCTCGGCGAAGAGAATTCTCTGCACCACCTCCACTCCCTCGTCGTAGCGTCCTGCCTCGCCGAGGATGCCGGCGTAGTTGTTAAGCATCGCCACGTCCTTGGGATTGGCCTGGAAGTACTCGTCAAAGAGTGGCAGAGCATCGGCGGCTTTGCCGGCGGCGAGAAGGGCCACGGCAAGGTTCTGTACCGCCTCCTTGAAGCCGGGCTCGGCCTGCCGCGCCTTCTGGAACAGGGAGGCCGCTTGCTCCTTACGGCCGAGGTGGCTGGCAGCGACGCCAGCGTTGTAGCAGGCTCGGGCGTGAGGATCACCGACCTCCCAGCCGATCCGGCAGGAGTTGTCGAAGCGCTCAAAGGCCTTCTTGTAGTCGATCTTACCGGCCTCCCGGCCCTCATCGATGATCGCCCGGCCCTCTCGGTAGGGAGGCTCGGGGTCATTGGGGTCGACGTCGCCACTCTTGTTGCTGCCGCCCTTGGGGCAGCCAGCCAAGGCGAGGACCGTCGCCGAGAGGAGGCCAAGGAGGCTAAGGCGCCGAAAGAAGTGCCGAGTTGTAGGCGTCATGGTTCGCATCGTCCATCAACCCCTAGAAGGAGAAGTCTGAGGTGGTGTAGGGATTTGAGGTGTAGTCCGGCTCGGGGACGGATTCGGCATTGGGTGGGTACTCTTCCGGCCGGAGGCGGCTCAGCTCCTGGAGAGAGGACAGCGTGTAGTCGGTATACAACCCGAGCTCGTAGCTCTTCTGACGCGCCTTGATGAAGGCCTCCACGGCCTTGTCAACCAACGGATAGGCCTTGTCTTCCAGTCCAAACTTGTAAATGGAACACTGGTCCTCATCGAGCTTCTTCGGGCAGGGAGCAGCGCGAAGGGTGTCGGCCAGGTTTCCGTAGAGGGTCCCGATCCGATACAACGCGGAGATGCCCCATTGACCCTGCTTGAGTTCCAGGACCTCGACGTACTTCTTCTCCATCTTCTGCAGCCCACCCATCTTCTTCTTGAGGAGCTTGCTTGCCTTCTTCGTGTCGGCTGGAATCGCTAGGGCAGCGAACTCCAGGAACTCGGGATTGAGCAACTCAAACCGCATCTCTGCTGCGTAGAGCGGGGCGGACTTTACGTTGTCTCCAGCCTTGCTGAGGTTGGAGCTGAAGTACTTCATCCCCTCCCTGTAGTGGGCGAGTTGTTTCTTGCGGTCGTCCAGCATCCGGCCGTAGCGGACGTAGGACTCCATGGCGACGTCGAAGTCGCCGGTCACGACCTTTTTGTCGGAGTACATGGCTTTGAAGGCAGCCATGGCCTCGTCTCTCTTTCCTGTCGTTCTGAGGATGTGGGCGATTCGCAGGCGGGTGTCGATGGAGTCCTTGGCGTCCGGCCAGGCCTCTAGGTAGTCGTTGAAGTCCCCGATGGCTGCGTCAGTTTGGCCCAGCGCCTCGTTGAAGAGGGCGGAGTTGTAGAGCGCGTCCCGGGCCGTCGTGAAGCCCTCCAGCTCGAAGGACTGCTCCGAGTCAAACAGTCGGCGATAGAGCTCTCCGCTCTGCCGATAGTCCGCGATCCCTTGGTAGTGGCTGCCGAGCAGCGCGAGGCTCTTTTGGTAGAGCTGGGCCTTGGCGGCGTCCTTACCAACCGGCTTGGGGAACTTCTCAATGAACTCGTGGCGCAACTCCAACATCTTGTTCCGCTGCTTGGCCTTCCCAAAGTAGAAGGCGGCATTGAACAGAGCGATGTCGCGAACGTCGCTGTCTTCGAACTCGCGGAAGAAGCCGTCAAAGGCCTTGGCTGCTTCGGGGGCTTGGTCCTTTTCTGCAAAGCCTTCGGCGATCTTGAAGGTGGCTCGCTGGTAGATGTTCCTCAGCTCGCCCTTGAACTTGCGGGTTCGGCCCACCTCGGGGTTGTTGTAGAACTCGCGTGCTGCGGCGTTGAGCTTTTCCCAGTTCTCAATCTGGAGGTAGGACTCGAGGATCTGATGGACCCCGTACTGGGCCATGTCGCCCTTAGGCTTGTCCCGGATGATCTGCAGGAAGCGCTCGTTGCTGTCATTGAAGTGGTTGCGGTCGTGCAGCAGGAGCGCTGCCTTGTAGAGGAAGCGCAAGGTCTTCTCGTCCTCCGGGAGGGCGGACGCGTAGGTATCGCAGGCCTTGATGAGCCGGCTCTCCCAAGCGTGCAGGTCGAGCTCTGCGTACTTGGCGACGCCCTTGCTCTTCCGCTTCAGGTCCGCCACGGCGCGCTTGGCGGCCGCGTCCAGCTTGCCCTTGATGGGCTTGAGGTATTCCTCGATGGCGAAGATTGTGTTCCCAGCCGCATCCTTCAGGAACTTGCCCTTCGGATCGGC
>CAZQTQ010000251.1:3331-6617 GCA_964596025.1 uncultured Rickettsiales bacterium | reverse complement strand
CAAGCAGGAGGGCAGCCCAAGCGTGCTGCAATCCGCGGTAGACGAGGTCCGGACCGGGCAAGGGCGTCGACTCAACATTGTGCAGTGCGGCGTCCCATCGACGCTGGGCGAAGAGGTCCCACCAGGGCAAGGGAACCGGCGGGATCGTGACGTCCTCGGGGGCCTCGGGCAGGGCGGGGCGGTCAAAGGCGTCGATGCCAGTGGTCGACTCGCCGAGGGTCGGGCTGGGGGCGGCAGCGATGACGGGGCGCGTTCCCTGGTCGACCGCGAGGTTGATCCAGACCAAGCGAGCCAGGCGCAAGAGACGGCTCCTCGCGAGCAGACCCAGGCCCGGCCTCATTCGAAGGTCCTCGCCCATGAGCTGGGCCGCCTCGGGCACGGAACCATCGTGCAGCATGTCGTTTGCGCCGGTCAGGGCCACAACGAGGTGAGGCTGGACCCCGTCGATGACGTCCGCCAAGGCCACGAGCGCCTGGGCAGAGTTCGAGGCGGAGACGCCCAAGTTGTAGAGCTGGACCCGACGGCCTGTCTGCTCAAGTACCCACCGAGCGAAGACGTCAATGAACGCCTCGCCAGGCTTCGATTCAGCCCCATAGACCCAGGAATCGCCGACGGCCACGACCCGATAGGCCTCCGGGTCGGGGGCTTCGACCGATCCGTCGTCCGGCAGGTGCGTCTGTGGATCCTGAAGGCTGGCTAGGACCTGCAACCCCCCCTCGAGCAGGCAAACAAACAGCAGAAACACCACCCCAGTAAACAGGACAAGTCGGGGCGGCGTCAGCAGACGGCGGGGGCGCGGTTGGGGAGCTTCATCGGCCATGGGGAGCAGCGTCCAAGTATCACCGATGCAGAGCCTCGGATCCTACTTGGTACCGATTGCCCGATCTTGAACACAGTCTGCACGGTTTGTAGGCAGTCTTGCGGGCGCCGCGTGGTCCGCCGGGGCGCCAATTAGGACCCGCAAGGTCGGTCGAAAAAAGAAGTGCAGTTCTTTCCGGCACTTAGGACGGGAGTCAAGGATCCTCAACTTCGTGGCACGGCCCTTGCTCTTAGTCGTGGCCGTTCACGCTGGGCACGGCCCGCCCGGTACCTGACAGTTCGCTATGCGCAAAATTGAAGCCATCATCAAGCCCTTCAAGCTCGACGACGTCCGAGATCGCCTCTTCGATCTCGGCATCCGGGGCCTGACGATCACCGAGGTCAAGGGGTTTGGCCGCCAAAAAGGGCACACGGAGCTCTACCGAGGAGCCGAATACGTCGTCGACTTTCTGCCCAAGGTCAAGGTCGAGGTCGTCGTGCCCGCCGAACGCACCGAAGAGGTCATCCAGGCGCTCATCGAGGGCGCCAAGACCGGCCGCATCGGCGACGGAAAGATCTTCGTAACCCCCATTGAAACTGCGGTGCGAATTCGCACCGAAGAACGCGGTCCGGAGGTCTTGTGACTCCTGGTTCCATTTCCCTTCTATCACCCCACCCACACTGAGGAGAGCCCACTCAATGACCCCCGCCGACACCATCGCAATGGCCAAGGAGGCCGGTGCCAAGTTCGTCGACCTCAAGTTCATCGACCTTCCGGGTCGATGGCAGCACTTCACCATTCCCATGTCCGAGTTCGACGAAGGCGTCTTCGAGGACGGCCTCGGCTTCGACGGCTCGTCCATCGAAGGATGGAAGGCAATCGACAACAGCGACATGCTCGTGATGCCCGATGCGTCGACTGCCAAGATGGATCCCTTCATCGAGGCGTCAACACTCAGCCTCATCTGCAACATCGTCGACCCCGTCACCCGGCAGCCCTACAACCGCGATCCGCGCGGCGTGGTGCGCCGAGCCCAGGCCTACCTCAAGAGCACCGGCCTGGCCGACACCGCCTACTTCGGACCCGAGGCCGAGTTCTTCGTGTTCGACAGCGTGCAGTTCCACCAAGACGCCAACACCGGCTTCTTTGAGATCGACTCCAGCGAGGGGATCTGGAACAGCGGCAGCGGCCTGAACGGCAACACCGGACATCGCCCGCGCCACAAGGGCGGCTACTTCCCCGTCTCGCCCGTCGACTCGCAGAACGACCTGCGGAACGAGATGGTCGAAGAGATGGAGGCCTTGGGCATTCGGGTCGAGTGCCAGCACCACGAGGTCGCAACCGCCGGTCAGGGCGAGATCGACATGCGATTCGACGAGATCCTGACCATGGCCGACAAGGTCATGTGGTTTAAGTACGTCGTCAAGAACGTCGCCCACCGCAACGGCAAGACCGCAACGTTCATGCCCAAGCCCGTGTTCGAGGACAACGGTTCTGGCATGCACACTCACCAGAGCCTGTGGAAGAACGACCGGCCCCTGTTTGCCGGCGACCTGTACGCGGGCATGAGCCAAGATGCGCTCTGGTACATCGGCGGTATCCTGAAGCACGCGCGGGCACTCTGCGCGCTCGCCAACCCGACCACGAACTCCTACAAGCGGCTCGTGCCGGGCTTCGAAGCACCCAACAAGCTGGCCTACTCGTCTCGGAACCGCTCCGCGGCCATCCGGATCCCGCTCTACAGCCAGAGCCCGGCCGCCAAGCGGCTGGAGTTCCGGACCCCTGACCCCACCGCCAACCCCTACTTGGCCTTTGCCGCCATGCTCATGGCCGGCATCGACGGGATCCAGAACAAGATCGACCCCGGTGATCCCTTGGACGTCAACATCTACGACCTACCTCCGGAGCAGGCGGCCCTCGTGCCTTCGGCCCCCGGAAGCCTCGAGGAGAGCCTGAACGCTCTGGCCGACGACCACGACTTCATGCTCAAGGGTGATGTCTTCAGCAAGGACCTCATCGGGTCCTGGATCGACTGGAAGATGGAGAATGAGGTCGTACCTGTCCGCATGCGTCCGACTCCCTGGGAGTTCATGCTGTACTACGACATCTAGGAACTGAGGCAGGCCTCCCCTGGGGGAGAAGCCGCCGCATCGAGACCGAAGACCCCCGCTCGGCCACGCCGGGCGGGGGTCTCTCGTAGGGTCGCTCCGCAGCGGGTCCCGGAAGCGATGGGTCCACGACGACCACCGGCTGCAGAATCTCAAACTGGGCCCATGCGGCCGGGCCCTGCCCCCTGGTCCCCTCTGAGTTCTTGACCCGCACCGCTGCCTCCGGTACCTGATCCCTCGCTCGAGGCCGCGGAACCCCGAGCGAGGGAGTAAGCCGTGAGTTCAACGCCCAATGATCTGCTCTTCCCGTCGCGACTCGGACCGGGAAAGTCCGGCGTCATCAACCGGGTAACCGCCCCTGAGGCGGGCTGGGAACTGC
>CAZQTQ010000251.1:0-3321 GCA_964596025.1 uncultured Rickettsiales bacterium | reverse complement strand
ACTCGACGCCGGCGAGTCTTGGACTCACGCCACCGACGGCTGCGAAGCAGCGCTGGTCGTCCTGGGCGGGAGCTGCGGGGTGGAGTCCAGCTGCGGTTCCTGGGCCAACCTCGGACGACGGGTCGATGTCTTCTCGGGGATCGCCGACAGCCTCTACCTGCCCCGCAACGCCCGCTTCACCGTGCAAGCAGGGGATGGCGGAGTGGAACTGGCCTGGGCGTGGGTGCCCTCGGACGAGGACCACCCCCCGGTTCGCGTCCGTCCCGAGGACTGCCGGGTCGAGATCCGCGGCGGCCACAACGCCACCCGCCAGATCAACCACATCATCCCGCCGGGCTTTGGCTGCCACCGGATCGTGGCCTGCGAGGTCTACACGCCGGGCGGTAACTGGAGCAGCTACCCACCCCACAAGCACGACGAGCACAAAGAAGACGCCGCGGGGCAGGTTCTTGAAGCGGACCTGGAAGAGGTCTACATCTACAAGGTCAAGGGACCGATGGGCTACGCCCTGCAGCGGGTCTACACCCAAGACCGCAGCCTGGACGAGGCCGTTGTCGCCCACGACAACGACATCGTCCTGGTACCCGAGGGCTACCACCCCGTCAGCGCCGCCTACGGCTTCGACTGCTACTACCTGAACTTCCTCGCCGGCTCCGCCCAGTCGCTCGCGGCGAGCGACGACCCGGACTACGCCTGGACGAAGGACACCTGGGATCGCCAGGACCCGCGGATCCCGCTGGTCAGCGTCGACGGCAAAGCAAGCGCTGCGGGCGGCGCGAACTAACCCATGGACCGCCACTACGACTTGCTGACCGTGGGGCGCAGCTCCATCGATCTCTACTCCAACGACTCCGGAGCGCCCTTCGCCGAGATCGGGAGCTTCGGCGCCTTCGTTGGGGGCTGCCCCACCAATATCGCGGTCGGCGTGCGTCGGCTCGGCGGCAAAGTCGCCCTGCTGACGGCAGTGGGCGAGGACCCCGTGGGCGACTTCGTCCTGAAGTTTCTGAACGACGAAGGCGTCGACACCGGCTTCATTCCCCGCAAGCCCGGCCACCGCACGAGCGCCGTCGTCCTGGGCATCGAGCCACCGGATCGCTTCCCCTTGGTCTTCTACCGTGAGGGTGCAGCCGACTGGGCGCTCGACATCGACGACGTCTTGGCCGCACCCATCGCCGACTGCCGGATGCTCCTGGTGACGGGCACGGGACTGGCCAGAGAGCCGAGCCGAAGCGCCACCACCCTGGCGGTCGAGCGCGCACGCGAAGCCGGAGCGACCACGCTCTTGGACATCGATTTCCGCGCCGATCAGTGGCACGACGCCCGCGCCTTTGGCGTCGCAGTCCGCGGCCTGCTCCCGCTGATCGACCTGGTGATCGGCACCGAAGAGGAGATCCTGGCCGCGGCAAGCGGGCCCGAGCTGCACGTCGCCATCTCCGACTCCCAGATCTCGAGCCCAGAGATCCGCGGAGACCTGGGCAAGTGCGTCGAAGACATCCTGGGACGGGGGCCGGAAGCCGTAGTGGTCAAGCAAGGAGCGCGCGGGGCCACAGTCCACGACAGAGACCGCCAGAGGCACACGGCCGATCCCTTCGAAGTAGAGGTCTGCAACGTCCTGGGCGCAGGCGACGCCTTCGCGAGCGGTCTGATCTACGGACGCCTCCAAGGCTGGGACTGGACCCGCTGCGTACAACTGGGCAACGCCACCGGCGCCTTGGTCGTCAGCCGGCAGGGCTGCGCCAACTTCATGGCGACCCACGACGAAGCCATGGCCTTGATCCAGGCGCAAGGCGGGGGTTCATGAGCGCGTTCTCGACCGAAGACTTCCTGCCGCGTACGGTCCTGGATGCGATCACCGACCTGCGGGTCACCGAGCCAGACCTGGTGATGGATTTGGCCGGCAAGCGGCCCCCAAAGCGGCCCCTTCCCGCAGACGGACGCCTCTGCCTCTTGGCCGCCGACCACCCGGCTCGCGGGGTGGTGGGTGCTGGCGGAGCTTCAGAGGCGATGGCCAACCGGCAGAGCTACCTCGCCCGGATCGTGCGGGTGCTCCAAGGCGGCGCAGCCGACGGCGTCATGGCCACACAGGACCTTATCGACGACCTCTTCTTGCTCCACCACCTGCTGATCGATGCGGGCGGCCCCGAGCTGCTCACCGGCAAGTGGCTCGTCCCCAGCCTCAACCGGGCCGGACTCGCGGGCTCAGCCTGGGAGCTGAACGACCCCTGCAGCGGGGCCACACCCGCCTCCCTCGTGCGCATGGGTCTGGACGGCGCCAAGGCCCTGCTTCGCATCTGCCCGGGCGAGCGGGACTCGTTGCGCACGATGGAGGCCGTGGCTCAGGCCATCAGCGAGCTCAACGCCTACCGCCTGCCCTTCTTCCTCGAACCGCTTCCAGTGAGGCGGGAGGGCGAGGCCTGGATCGTCGTCCGGGAGGCGAAGGCCCTGGCCCGAACCGTGGGCATCGCCTCGGCCCTCGGCGACAGCAGCCGCTACCTCTGGCTCAAGCTGCCCTGGTGCGAGGACTTTGCACAGGTAGCTGAAGCAACGACCTTGCCGATCCTGCTGCTGGGCGGCCCCGCTGGGGACACTCGGTCGCTCTTGACCCAGATCCACCGCGGCCTCCACGCCGGCAGCAACCTACGGGGAACGATGCTGGGACGACGGGTCCTCTACCCGGACGGGGGCGATCCGCTGGTCGCCGGGCGAGCCGTCTTTGGCCTGGTCCACCACGGCTGGGGCCTAGACCAGGCCACAGCGAGCCTCGAAGAAGAAGCGGGCAACCTCGATGCCATCACCCGCTGGTTGAACTAAGGGAGGAAGCGCTCATGAGCACTCGACGCCTCACGATGGCCCAGGCCCTCGTCACCTTTCTGGCCCAACAGCACGTCGATCGCGACGGGATCCGAAATCCCTTCTTTGCCGGCTGCTTCGGCATCTTCGGACACGGAAACGTAGCGGGCATGGGCCAAGCGCTGCAGCAGATCCCCGAACTGCGCTACTACCAGGCCCGCAACGAGCAGGCGATGGTCCACACCGCGGCCGCCTTTGCCAAGATGCACAACCGCAAGCAGTGCTTCGCCTGCACGACCTCCGTGGGACCGGGCGCTACCAACATGATCACGGCCGCCGCAGGGGCCACGATCAACCGCCTGCCGGTCCTGCTCTTGCCCGGCGACACCTTTGCCCGCCGCAAGGTCCACCCCGTCCTGCAACAGCTGGAGGCGTCGTGGACCCAGGATGTGTCGGTCAACGACTGCTTTCGGCCCATTTCAGTCTACTGGGACCGCATCCAGCGACCCGAACAGCTGGTGACCTCCCTTC
>CAZQTQ010000250.1:0-6646 GCA_964596025.1 uncultured Rickettsiales bacterium | reverse complement strand
ATGGGCTGAAGAATCCTCCACCCAGAGCAGCTCCCGAGGGGCCTCACTCATGGCGTAGAGGGCCTCGGCCCCCTCGGCATCTTCCGAATGCACGGCTCCCGCGACCAGAAGAACCCTACTTAGACTCAGGCTCTCGTCGCCATCGGGTGTCAGGCGCTGGGTCGGCTGCAAGCGGGAGGAAATCGCCGCGACCGCCCGCGCCCCCCAGTCGGTGTTGCTTCCGTCGCTCTCGTGCCGAGCGACCAGGCCCATGCTGCCCCCGAGGCTAAGGCCCACGACCCCCACCTGCTCGGGGTCGATGGTCTGGGGTTGATTGCCTAGGTGGCTCAGGGCCGCCTGCACGTCCCAGCGCATCTGGTCACTGTCGCTCTCAAGTTCCAAGAGACTCACCGGCGCGTCATCGCTCTCGCCGTGAGAGCGAAGGTCAATGGCGAGCACCGAGGTGCTGGACTCCAAGAAACCGGCAAAGAGACCGTCCACATCCCTGCGGTCGTGGTTCTCGCCCACGCTGTGGAGGAGAAGAACTGCCGGACCGCGCGATGCTCCCACAGCAACCTGAAAGGTCCCGTGAATCTGGAGGCCGTCGAGGGTCTCCAAGACGATGGATTCCGGAGCAGTCGCTGGGGGCGGACCCTCTGTGCTCAGGTTTTCCCCCAGGTCGCAGGCGATAGCGCTGAGCGCTAACGCGAAGGCCAGAGGAAAAAGGACGGGGAGTTCGAGCCGCTGCGCCATGGCCCGCCACTTTGCCGCGATTTTTCGGGAACCGGAAGGAAGGAGTCCTGTCGAAGCCACAAAACCCCCAAGCCCGAGGACCCGTCATGCAGCACCACCCCCGCCTCCCCTCCCTCTCCCTCTCCCAAGCGGCCTCCGCAGTAGCAGCCGCCTTCCTTTGGATTCCCCTGCTCGGCTGCGTAGCAGCCGAGCTCACCGAGCCCAGCGGCCCAGAGCGAATCGAAGGTACGGAGGCCTCCCCGATGCCGGTCGTCCGGGCACTTGCCCTCCACACCTCGCCGGTCGAAACCGTTCGCTGGGGGCCCGGTGCCTCAATCGAACCTCTGGACAGAGATGCGCCGGTCACGCAAGGCTCCATGCAGGTAGAAGTCGACGGCGAGCGCTTTGCCCTCCCCCTGGTCCGCACCGCCGTCGACGCGTCGATCTCCGGCCTCGTGGCCGAGGTCGAGGTCACCCAAGTGTTCGGCAACCCCTTCCCTGAGCCGATCGAAGCCCAATATCTCTTCCCTCTTCCGGACGAAGCCGCTGTCGACGACATGATTCTCGTGGTCGGCGACCGGCGCGTCCTCGGCGAGATCCACCGGCGCGAAGAGGCCCGACGCATCTACGAGGAAGCAAGGGAGCAGGGCAAGACTGCGGCGCTGCTCGACCAGGAGCGCCCCAACCTCTTTACCCAGCGCGTCGCGAACATCCTGCCGGGCGAGTCAGTGACGGTGACCCTGCACTTCGTCGACCCCCTGAGCTACGAGAAGAGCGGCTACGAGTGGGTGTTTCCCCTGACAGTCGGCCCCCGCTTCATCCCCGAGACCGGCACGGGTGCGGGACAGCCTATGGGCGACGCCCAGACCATTCGTCCTCCCTACGTCCAGCGCCGCGCCGGCAGCGAGGTCGACCTCCAGGTATGGATCAACTCCGGCGTCCCCCTGCGGGACCTCCGCTCCCCGTCCCACCGGATTGACGTACAGCGCGAAGGCCGAGCCCAGGCCTCAGTCACCCTGAAGCCCTCCGATCGCATCCCGAACAAGGACTTCATCCTGCGGTACGAGGTCGCTGGCGAGGCACCGGATGCAGCCCTGCTCACCCACCGCAGTGGCCTAGGTGGCTACTTCCTCCTGCTCATCCAGCCGCCGGACGAGGAGCTCCTCACCGAAGACGCCGTCGTGCCCAAAGAGATGGTCTTTGTCGTCGACACCTCCTGCTCCATGCGGGGGTTTCCCATGGACAAGGCCAAGGAGACGATGGAGCTCGCCATCCGTGAGATGAATCGCGACGATCGCTTCCTCGTCCTCGACTTCAACGACGAGGTCAGCTCGCTCGCCCCCTTCCCTCTGCCGAACACCCCGAGCAACCGAACCCGTGGGCTTCAGTACGTCCAGCAGTTCCGCGGTTCGGGTGGAACTCGAATGCTCAGCGGGATCGAGGCCGCCTTGGACCTGCCAGCCGATCCCCTCTTGCTCCGAACCGTCCTGTTTCTCACCGACGGCTACATTGGCAACGAGACGGAGATATTGGCCTCCATCGAGCAGCGCCTCGGCCGGACTCGGCTGTTCAGTCTCGGCGTCGGCAGCTCAGTCAACCGATTCCTCTTGGACCGCATGGCGAAGGTCGGCCGCGGAAGCGTGGAGTACGTCCGCCAGGACGAGGACGCCAGCCGCAGCATCCAGCGCTTCTACGACCGCATCCGCAACCCTGTCCTGACCGACATCGAGGTGGACTTCGAGGGCATCAACGCCGTTGACCTCCTCCCGGATCCCGTTCCGGACCTCTTCGCCGGTCAGCCGATCGTCCTGCTCGGCCGCTACCAAGAGCCCGGACGTGGATCGGTGACGGTTCGAGGGCGCATCCGCGGGCGCAGCTGGGAGAAGACCCTGCGGGTGGACCTACCGAAGAGGCAGGACGAGCATGCCGCCTTGGCCTCGCTCTGGGCTCGCCAGCAAATCGAAGAGCTGGAAGGACGACAGCGAGGCGCGCCGCAACCGACAATCAAGGAAGAGATCGTCCAACTGGCCCTGCGCCATCGCCTCATGACCCAGTACACGTCCTTTGTGGCGGTCGAAGAGCGGGTGGTGGTCGAGAGCGGCCAGACTCGCACCGTCCGGGTTCCGGTAGAGGGGCCCGAGGGAGTGGATCTCGTGGCCGCGGGAGCCGACCTTCTGCTGCAGGGGACGACGACGTCCTACGGCGGCCTGGGCTACGGCGGAGGCGGGAGAAGCATGAGGGCAGCCGTTGGCAGGGGGGTGGCTGCGCCCCAGCGGTCGATGGGAAGTAACAAGCCTCAGACCGAACGAAAGGGCCTTCTTGCACTCAACTCTCCCAGCAATCAGCCCCCTGCCACAAGCTTGGCTCTGGAGACGACCGATGAAGACCAGAGTCCTCTGGAGGAGGTGGCAAGAGCCCTCCCGAGCCTGCGGCCCTCGGACGGTCCCACCGCTACCCCCGCGGGCCAACCCGTCCGTCTGCGCATTCTCCGCGAAGGGCGTGGCCTCCCTGCCGCCAAGCTCTTCGCCCAACTGGAGCCCAAACTCGAGTTCCTGCGCACGGGATTTACCGCCTGGCAGCGGCAACGACCGGACGTTCACGGGGGCTGGAGGCTTCGGCTCCACGTGGACGCGCAGGGACAAGTTCGGCGGGTCGAGGTCCTAAGCGACAGCCTGAAGGACGCCAGCCTACTCGCGGCCTTCGACCGGCACGCGAAGAGCTGGAGACTCACGGTTTCGGAGCCCGGAAGCTTCGACGTCGCGCTGGACTTTGGCTCCTAGGACGTCCCTTTTCGACCGCCAGCAGCCGCGCCTCCGGGGAAGACGCTCCTCGGGGGCGCAGTTGCGTCCGGAGGGGACGTCCTAGCGGAGCACGCCCCGTCGTCTAAGCGCGTCGATCGCGCTCTGGTCCATGCCCAGGACCTCCCCGAGAATCGCGTCGGTGTCAGCGCCCAGAACCGGTGCCGCCTCCGGCGAACGAACCGGGGTGCGACTGAAGTGGTACGGCGAACCCACCATCTGGAAGCTCCCGGCTACCGGATGGGTCATCTCGATGAGCATGCCGGCGGCCTTCGTCTGGGGGTGGGCCAAGGCTTCGTCGGGACGCAAGATCGGCCCTGCCGGCACCCGAATCGAACGGAACAGTTCGATCCACTCTTCCCGCGTCTTCTGCTCGAAGATCGGGGCCAGCGCTTCGGCCAGCTCCGCCCGGCCGCTGACGCGCTGGTTGTTCGTTGCCCATTGATCACAGCCCCTCACGGACTCGAATTCCGGCAGGGCCAGCATCCGCCCCCACTGGGCATCGTTGCCTGCGGCCACCAACACCCAGCCGTCCGACGCCGGCATTGGCTCGTAAGGAGCCACATTGGGGTGGGCATTGCCCAATCGCGGACTCGGCTGGCCAGAGAGCAAGGCATTACCAGCCACGTTCGCCAACCAGGCCAGGTGAGTGTCAAAGAGCGAGATGTCGACGTGCTGGCCCTCGCCATCCCGCTCGGCGACCCGCAGCGCGGCGAGCGTCCCGATGGCGGCGTTCAAGCCCGTCGTGAGATCGACGATGGGCACGCCCACCCGATAGGGCGGCCCCTCCACCGGCCCGGTTAGCGCCATGATTCCAGCGTAGCCCTGCACAATGAGGTCGTAGCCTGGCTCCTGGGACAATGGACCGGTCTGCCCAAAGGCCGTAACCGAGGTCATGACGAGCTTTGGATTCCCGGCGCTCAGGACGTCGAAACCGAGACCCAGAGCATCCAGCTTGCCGGGGGGGAAGTTCTCCAGGACCACGTCGGCCTTGCTTGCAAGGCGCTTGATAAGCGCCTTGCCCTCGGCGTGCTTCAGATCCACTCCGATCGACTTCTTGTTGCGGTTGACGCTCAGAAAGTAGGCGGACTCTCCCTTGCGCTCGACTGGGCCCCAGGCCCGGGTGTCATCGCCCCGTTCCGGATGCTCCACCTTCCAGATCGTGGCGCCGAAGTCGCCCAAGATTTGGGTCGCGTAGGGCCCAGCCAGGATGCGGGTGAGGTCGAGGACGACAACCCCATCAAGGGGGGGGCGGGGCGGGGACATTCAGGGATGGTAGCGGACGGGTGCCGCCGCCGGGCGGTGCCGCCGAGCAATTGCCGCCCGAAGCTTCCCTCTAACCGCGCCGACAGAACCAAGGGACCCCGGAGACGGTTAGTCCCCGGGGCCCGACTCGCGCAGGTGAGTAGCCATGAAGCTGAAAGACTACTCCAGATGCAAGGGTAGGCCTTGGGCGCGGACGCG
This sequence comes from uncultured Rickettsiales bacterium, assembly GCA_964596025.1. Lineage (GTDB taxonomy): Bacteria > Myxococcota_A > UBA796 > UBA9615 > UBA9615 > CAZQTQ01. The sequence goes on along the minus strand of CAZQTQ010000250.1, from coordinate 1,673 downwards.
GCAAGTGCTTGATCGCAACCGAGTCGATCTTGCAATCCCGCAGACCCGGTGTACGTTGCGGCTTCTACCCCCTTGACGAGGAGCCCATGAGCGCACGAACCAAGGTCGCGGTCATCAAGACCACACCAGATACTGCCGTCGAAGACGTCCGACGGGTGATGAAGCTGGCTGACTACCAGGATGCCCTCGATCCAGATGCCAAGACCATCATCAAGGACAACATCAGTTGGCACCTGAACTACCCCGCAGCCAACACAACTCCCTGGCAGTTGGAAGGCACGATCCTCGAGCTGAAGCGCGGAGGATTCGACGACATGGTCTGCGTCCAGAACCGCACGGTGGTGACCGACGCCTACAAGGGCGAGCGGCTCAACAACTACCTGCCCGTCCTGTACCGCTACGAGGTGCCTGTTCGATACAACTTCGAACCCAAGGACATGCAGTGGGTCGTCTACCGCCCCAAGGCGGAGATGATCACCCTGAACAAGGTCTTCCCCAACGGGATCCAGATCCCCGACTACTTCGCAGGCAAGAACGTCGTGCATTTGCCGACCGTGAAGTGCCACATCTACACCACAACGACCGGCTCGATGAAGAACGCTTTTGGCGGCCTTCTGCCCTCAACACGTCACTACTGCCATCCCACGATCCACGAGACCCTCGTCGACCTCTTGGCGATTCAGCGCGAGATCCACACGGGCATGTTCACCGTCACCGACGGGACGACAGCCGGCAATGGCCCGGGGCCGCGGACGATGATCCCAGTACAAAAGGACGTGCTTCTTGCCGGAGAGGATCCCGTTGCGGTCGACGCCGTGTCCAGCCACCTCATGGGCTTCGACCCCATGAGCCTCCCCTACATCCGTCTTGCCCACGAGCGAGGCCTGGGGGTCGGCCGACTGGACGAGATCGATCTGGTGGAGGACGGAATCGACGTTAAGGCCGAAAACTGGGGCTTCTCAGTCGGCGACAACATGGCGAGCAAGGTCGGCGACATGCTGTGGTTCGGCCCGCTCAAGGCCCTGAACAAGCTGGCCTTCCAGACGCCGCTCGTCTACGCCTTCATCTTCGGCTCATTCATCTACCACGACTACGTTTGGTTCCCCTTTGGTGGCGGCCGCAAGGTGCTCGACGAGTGGTTGAGTACGAGCCCCTGGGGCTCCCTGTTCGAGACCTATTCAGCCTCGTCCTTTGTTCCCTGGGAGAAGCGACTGGCTGCCCCGGTCTAGGCCGAGCTGAGACGGCTCAGCCGGAAAAGACCTCCCGCCACCGCGTGTGGCCACCGCTTCGGATCCGAGCCACGGCTTCGGCAAAGAGCTCTTGCACCTGGCGGGTCATCGGTCCCGGCACCCCGGCACCCACCGGCTCGTCCTCGATCGCAACCACTGGAACCACCTCCTTGATCGACGAGGTCAGAAAGGCCTCCTCCGCGCCGCTCAGATCGGCGTCCTCTATAGGAACCTCCTGCACCGGCAGTCCAGCCCGGCGGCAGGCGGCGAGCACGACTGCGCGCGTAACCCCGGGGAGGATGTCGTCCTGGATCCTCGGGGTCAGGATCCGGCCGCTCTGCACGAGGAAGAAGTTGCTCGTCGTCGCTTCGGACCAGTGGCCGTCGACCGCCCGAAGGAGGGCCTCGAGGTGGCCCCGCTCCCGGACCTCCGACAGGGCCAAGA
>CAZQTQ010000249.1:3414-6693 GCA_964596025.1 uncultured Rickettsiales bacterium | reverse complement strand
CCCCGCCGGAATGATTAGGCTCGGAGCGGAGCCCTTGCCGATGCTTGCTTCGGTCGCGGCCCGGTCGATCGTCGCGTCGTGGAGGATCCGTTCCACGAACTCTTCGTAGAAGGCAACGCGCTTGCCCCAATCCCAGTCGGCGGGCGGGAGGATGGCCGGCGGCCCGCCACCTTCGACGATGGACCGGGCAAGGCGTTCGGCCACCACGGTGCTCTCCTTCCCGCCATCGCCGCCGGGCTCTAGAACCCAGAACCGGGTCTCGAGGTCCACCAGCGCCTGGGCCAAGGAGGCAACAGCCCCGGGGTCCGGCGCGAGGGGGTCCTCGTCCTCTGGCGGCACCACGTCCGGTCGAAGGAAGACGGCGTCGTACCGCATGGGGTCGAGCCCCTGGAGGGGGTTCATCCAGTCGGTGAAGGGGTGGTGGTCTAGGACCACAGCCTCCCCCACGCCCAAGCTCTCAGCGATGCGCCGCAGGCGAGTCGGCAGCGGCCGCCGATCCGGTGGATCGACGCTCGGGGCGGCTAAGACCAGCATGCGGACCGGCAACTCCGGCAGCCGCACCAAAGCAGTGCAGTCCTTCGGAATCTCGACGACCCGCAGATCAGGGTAGTCTGCTCCTGTCAAGCGACAAACCTCCCAGGGCAGGGTGATTCTAACCCAAAGATCAGACCTTGCCGTCTCAGGCCCCCTCGACAGGGGTGTACGGAGAGCACTTGGGCAACTTGATAGTCATCGCTGTGGCCTGTTTGCTGCTCGCGGTCGTGATCCGAAACACCACGAACTGGCGCGAGGAGAGCCGTCCCCAGAGACGACCCACCTGGCTAGGCCCTGACCCCGCGGAGGTGGAGCGTTCCCTGAGAGCCCAACTCGAGAAGCGCCTCGCTGGCCTGGGGAGCCAAGCGCTAAGAGACAGCCCCGCCCTCCAGGAACTCGCCAACCACCACGCCCACGACATGGCCGTGCGGGACTTCGACGGGAGCGTGGACCCCGACGGCGTCGACCTCGATCTCCGACGAGACCGGCTCCACCCTCACTGGGTCGGCCGAGCCCTGCAGCGTCAGTCTCGGACACCATGGTCCGGCTCGCCAGAGGCAGACCGACTGGCCGAGCAGCTACTCGACGGACTGAGCACCAACGGAAGCGACAGCTTTGAAGCGGCAGTCCATCGAGGGACCTGGACGGACTGGGGCCTCAGCGTCGGCGTCGAGGGGCACATGGCGTGCGCCTGCCTCGTCTTGGGCGAGCACTGGGCCATCGTCGACCACGAGCCCTGGGCGGCAGCCACCGAGGGGCACTGGACCGTCGGCGGGCGCCTGGCCGAAGGAGTCGAGCACGGCGATCTGGGCATCAGGGTCTGCCAGGCCAGCTCTGTGGCCAACCTGGAGTTCACCGAAGACGGCGAGGACAGCCGCCGCTTCACCTGCACCTTTGCCGACCCCACGGAAGGGGGCGGTGAGGGGTGGGTCTTCGTGCGGGGCGAGGTCTCAGGACGGAAGCGGGGCCCGCCGGGCTCCTAGTCCCGAACAGGCGGATCGAAGCAATGCTCTACGATCGGCCGCGCTTTGCGGTCGGCTTGGCCAGATCGATAACGAGGTTGCGGTCCCCAAGGCATGCGCCGGACAGGGCAGCGCGCACCTGGTTGGCCGAGTCGTAGGTCTCCATCTCGACGAAGCCGAAGCCCTTCGACAGGCCAGTTGCCCGGTCAATGATGACCCGAACGTCAAGCGGCTCAGCGCCAACCGCGGCAAAGAGTCCACGAAGATCCTCCTCCGTGCAGGAATAGGGGAGGTTGCCGACAAAGAGTTTCGCGGTCATGAAGAACGCCTTTGGTTGAGGATCTCGCCCCGGATGGGGGCTGGAGAGAAACAGAGGAAGGGAAGTAGAGGAGCGAGAAAGAGGGGACAGCGCCCGGCCGGGGTCTCAGCGCTGGCGGTATGTGATCCGTCCTCGGGTCAAATCGTAGGGCGAGACCTCGACGATGACACGGTCGCCACGCAGGACACGGATGCGAAACTTGCGCATCTTCCCGCCCAGGTGGGCGAGTATCTGGTGTTCCTTGTCGGTTATGACACGGAAGGTGCCACCGGGGAAGACCTCGGCAACCGTTCCTTCCATCTCAATGGCATCACCCGAAGCCATCTGCCCTCGCTTTCTGCGCCAACATGCACAGCGGTTAAATGCGTGAGGCCCGCGACCTGCTCCGGCCGGGGCCTCACAATGCGGCGCCATGATAGAAACTCCGTTTCCCGAGGTCAACAATGCCAAGCCCTGAGATCACGAAGAAACAGCCCCCCCTCAAACCGGGCTCGGTCTTGGAGGTGGTGGCCGGCAATCTGGATGCAGACGGTCTCTGCAGGAGTGCCGCTGGGAGCATCGAGCTGCGAGTCGCCGACGCGATCCCTGGAGAACCGGTCCAGATCAAGATCACGCACCGGAGCCGCGGTGGACCTGTGGCCTGGGCGCGCCGGCTGAGCCCCGCACCCGGGACAGAGGAGCACCCTCAGCGCCGCCAAGCCCCCTGCCCACACCACGAGCGCTGTGGCGCCTGCGGCCTCCAGCATATCGACGACTCGGCCCAACTCGCCCTCAAGGTTCACAGCGCCCTCTCGCAGTTTCCCAAGGCCTTGGCGGAGGCTCTGGTCCCAGAGGACCGGTGGCTCGCTAGCCGCCGGCCCTTCGCCTACCGCCACAAGGCGGTCCTACTGCCCGCCCTGCAAGGCCGAACACTTCACCTTGGCGGGTTCGCGCGCGGGACCCATCAAGTCGTGGGCCTACCGGATTGCGGGGTTCTCGCCCCCAGCCTCTCGGACGCCGTCCTTCGCATTCACCGGCTCCTGCGGAAGCCGCTCGGCCGCGAGCGAAAGCCGATTCTGCTGCCCGGTCCCTCGGCTGACGATGCGCCTCCAATCAAAGGGGGCGCTCTTCGCGCCATCCTTCTGCGGGGCAATCGCGTCGGAGACGTCCTGGCCACCTTCGTCGTGACCCAGTTTGGGGCCCTCGGCTGGCTGGAGCGAATCCTCCACCGCCTAGTCGACGGAGAAGGGCCGGTCGTGGGCGCCCTCGCAGCGGAGTGGGGCGGAGGAGGCGATGCGGTCCTACCGCCGACCGCTCCGGTCCGCCCTGTGGCGGGTCGCACGAGCCTGCGGGAGGACATCCTCGGCCTTCGCTTCCAGATCGGCCCGACCACCTTCTTTCAAGTGCACCCCTGGGTGCTGGACTCCGTGGCGAAGACCGTGGCTCAGCTCTGCCTCGTCGAGAACCAACCACCCAAGACCCTAG
>CAZQTQ010000249.1:0-3376 GCA_964596025.1 uncultured Rickettsiales bacterium | reverse complement strand
TCTGCGGCGGAGGCGTCCTGGGTCTAAGTGCAGTTGCCGCCATGGAACCGCAACCGGCGCTGATCGGGGTTGAAATTCACCGCGAGGCGGTCCTCCGTGCTCGCCGCAATGCAAAGGACAACGGGGTCGCCGCCCGCTTTCTTGAGGCCGGACCGGCCGAAGCGCTGGCCAAAGAGCCGCTTAATGCGCCGTGGTCGGCCATCGCCGATCCACCCCGCGCAGGCATGAAGGCCAAGGACTTAGAGGCACTCATCGCAAAGCGCCCCGACCGACTGGTCTACCTCTCTTGCCACAGCCCGTCGTTGGCTCGCGACAGCCGACGCTTGATCGATGCCGGCTACAGGCCGACTGCCCTCATCCCGGCGGACATGCTGCCCCAGACTCCCCACATTGAGTGGATCGCGTGCTTCCAAGCACCACTCAATCCGGAGTAAGCCTCCCGCGCACCCGAGGCGGGGCCTCCACGCCCTCAGCCCCCCAGCAAGACCCCTAGCTGTCGGAAGTGTCCTGCGGAATGGCCGGTACCGGAGAGGTCTTCGCTCGGGTGTCGGCGTTGGTGTCGTAGGATTCGGCGCTGTCAGTCTCCTCATCCGAGGCGTTCTTCGCCAAGACCAGCTGATTGCGGCCAGCCTTCTTGGCCCGGTACAGAGCTCCATCTGCACGCCCGAACCAATCCCACGCCGACTCGCCGGGGTTCCGCTCTGCCGCTCCAATGGATGCAGTCACCGCCAAGCCCCGGGCAACTTCGCCCCAGGGCCGCCCCTCGAAGCTGGCACGGAAGCGCTCGCCAACAATGGCGGCGCCCTCCAGGTCCAGGTCGGGCATGAGCAACAAAATCTCCTCCCCGCCGTAGCGCACGGGAATGTCCGTGCGCCGCAGAGAGTCCAGAACCACCTTGGCCGATTCCCGCAGAACCTGGTCACCCACAAGGTGGCCAAAGTTGTCGTTGACCAGCTTGAAGTGATCCAGATCGATCATGAAGCAAGTGGCTTTCTGCCCCCGCTGGTCCCATTCGCCCAGCAAGGTGTCGAGCTTGTGGTCGAAGAAAGAGCGAGTCAGGAGACCCGTCAGGTGATCACGTTGCCCCACCTGAATCTTCGCCGAGACCGAACTGTGGTACCGGATCTCCTCTCCGCTCAGCCAGGCAAAGCGGAGCAGGATGTCTCCAAGACGGACCTTGTCGCCACTGACCAACCACATCTGCTTGACAGGGTCCCCGTTGACCATGACCCCATTGGTGCTTCCGTTGTCTTCGACTCGGACGCCGGGATGGCCGTCTCGCTCGGCCACGATGAACAGCGCGTGGTACCGCGAGACCGAAGCGGCCCGGATCTGGATGTCTGCGTCGTCCGCACGGCCCACCCGGTGCGCCTTCCGGCCTGGATCAAAGGCGAAGAATGCGCCGACTTCGGGGCCTTCCAGGAGAGTCAGCGTCGGGATGAGATGCAGATCTTGCGATCGGCGTCGGCGATGCATGTCGGGGACTACGACGGTATGGGGATCGTCGATGACCATCTAGGCGCACTCCTCAACCGCCCAGCCGCCTGGCGTCGGGAAGCCCCGAGTCCTCGGCTGCAATGTGAACTCTCTCAAGCATACGCCGAGTCCCCTCAGCCCGGGAGCCCGGCCCCGAACCCCTCGGCTTAGAGCAGGCCCTTCTTCTTCAGTTCACCATCGATAATTCCCTTGAAGTCCTCGAAGGGTCGTGCGCCGTTGAGGAACTGACCGTTGATGAAGAAGGCCGGTGTTCCTGCCACACCCACGGCCGCCCCAGCCTTCTTGTCTTCCTCGACCGCCTTGGCAAACTTGCTGGAGTCCAAGCACGAAGAGAAGGCTGCGGCATCCAAGCCCAGTTCTGCAGCGTAGCCCTTGAGATCCTCGTCCTTCATGGCCCGCTGATTGGCAAAGAGCAGGTCGTGGTACTCCCAGAACTTGTCCTGCTGACCGGCGCACTGTGAAGCTTCGGAGCCCTTGCCAGCCTCAGCGTGCATAGGGAGGGGGAAGTGGCGGAACGCCACCGACACCTTGTCTCCGTAGGCCTTCTTGACCCGGTCGATGGCCGGGTTGACGCGGCTGCAGTACGGGCACTGGAAGTCCGAGAACTCGACGATCTGGATCGGAGCGTCGGCCTTGCCGGTGCGGTGCGTCCACTGCGCCACGCCGACGTCGAAGCGCAGCGGCTCGAGGAAGACCTCGACGCCGGCCTTCTCCCGCAGGGATGCGTTGAAGGCAAGTTCGGCGTCCTGACGAGCCTTGCGCTGCATGAACTGCTTGATTCGGGGCATCAGTTGCTCGAAGTCAGCGCCGCCGCGGGGCGGGTTTTGGTCGAAATAGGCCTTCGCCTCCTCATCGGTTGGCTCCACCAACTTGTCTGCGACCTCGACCTGGATAAGGGCTTCCACCGTGATTCCCCGCTTCTGGGCCTCGGTCTCTCGAAGCTGGCTGTCGACAAGCCGATCGAGTGTTTGCTTGCGGATCTCGTAGAGCTGGGTCTTCATGCGCACGAGCTGCGCTGCAGCGGCCTCATCGAGGTCGGCAAAGGTGATCTCCGCATCTCCCACCTTCGCGGCAACCCGGCCCTCATCGGCCAAGGCGAGAGCGGAGGCGGAGGCTTGAGCCGCACTTGGTATTGCTCCGGCAACCGAACTGGCACCGGGCCCGCCGGCCAGGGCGGGAGCGGACAAGGCGGCTTGAGCCGCACCTGGTGTCGCTGCCGCAACCGAACTGGCACCGGGCTCTACCGGAGTACAGCCTACTGCCAATACGAGGCCGAGAGAGAAGAGAGGAGCGAGACTTGGGTACAGGCGACCGATCATCGAGTAGAACTCCGAACACATGTGGGAGGAGCGACCCCCAGGGGGGCCCCAGGGAGGCGCGGCATGGTACCATCGGGCCGGATCGCAGTCATCTCTCTCCCCCCCTTCCCCGCGTTCAATGGCCAGTACCCCCCACAAAGACCACGGTCTCGCAATCATTGAGACTGCCAAGGACCACCTCGCAGCCGCGCTCGAACTCGCTCCCGAAGACGGGTGGAGCATTGTCGAGTGGGCGGACGCGGCCGGCCTCATTATTTCAGGGGCCAACTTTCCGGCCGTATTCGCCCACCACATCGCCCCAGTTCTGGTACGTGAAGGCCGGGCGTATGCCGTTGAGAAAGGTGGGCTTGCACGCTACAGCCTGACCGCTCAGAAGCCTGCTGAGCAGGGCATCAGCCCGATGGCCTCGGCGACATCGGCACCCCAGCTGTGGTCTTCGGCACCCCAGGAGGAGGTCTTCGTGGACGGACAGTTCCCGGAAGGGGAGGCTGAAGACGAGGTTGAGGGCGAAGCCGATCCGGACGGCCACGACGGCCCCTGGATCCCTTAGAAACCCCAGA
>CAZQTQ010000248.1:0-6719 GCA_964596025.1 uncultured Rickettsiales bacterium | reverse complement strand
TTGCTGTTCCACTCGTAGTAACCGTCGTCGCAGCTGCCGTCCCCAAACCACGAAATGGGGCCGCAGACGCTGTTGCAGTCGAGCATCTCGTTGCTTTCCTCGCAGTAGGTGCCCGACCCGTCATCATCGTCATCATCTCCGTCGGACACGCCACCTGTGGTGTCGATGTAGTGCGCTGTCCCCGCCACAAGGTCGAACTCGCCCCACGATGTGGCAGTCCACTCGCCGGAAAGGAGGGTGGGATACGACAGATCCCAACAGCTCGGTTCAACTTGGCCCCAGAACGAGACACAACCGCTGTCGCTGTAGCAGGTGAACCAGTTGTTGGAGTCGCCGACCGCGAAGTAGTCACCCTCTACGGCCTGGGTAAGGGTGGCCGAGTCGGTCGAGTTCGCCCCACAGGTCTGCAGATGCACCATGTTGTCCGGAAGATCGGTGCCATCGGCTATATCCACGACGATGAGCGCGTCGCTGATGTTGCTAAAGCATCCGAACTCCCCCACCACCGCAAGGGCGCACACGACAACAACCGACCAGGGACCTCCCAGACGCTTGCGTTCAACTCGGGAGTGCAAGATTGGCAGCCCTATCGGCATGAGACAACTCAGTCTGAAAAGGCATCGCCCATGGCGCCCACCATGCGACCAAGGAACGAGCCACGCTCCTTCTTCAGGTTGACCTGGGTGTGCATTTCCGCACTGCAATCGGCGATGACTTCATCGACAACCTCTCGTCTGACGATGGCCGTCTTGTTGTAGTAGGCGGCATTAGCACAGGAGGCTCCGTAGGGAGATTGCCACTGGGCGAGACGCTTCAGGCCCACCGCTGCGGCAGGGTCGTCTGCAGCGAAACCGGTCGCCCAAGAGATGTAGGTATTGACCTGCTCGATGCGGTCGGGACTTGGTCCACCGCGCCCATTGCTCTGGATCTTGAGCGTGCCGCTCCCCGTGCCCGAGTACGACCTTGCGACGACAACCAGTGTGGTGGTCTCCGGGGCCGAATACTTGATCCGAGCATTGCTTCCGCTGCCACTGTCGTCGTTTGACGCGATGTAGGTAGAGCAGTTCGCATCGTAGAGAAGCAGGAAGGAGTCGAAGGAGCGCGACATCAAGTCGATTGTGATCGTCTCACCCTCCATGACTGAGACCGGGAACGCCTTAGGATCGGTGATCGTAACTGGGATTTCCGCGGGCAAGCTGCCGACCAGCTGGGACTGCATCGCCGAACACTCGCCGACGCAACCTGTCCATTGGGGGGTTGGGGGGGAGCTGCCCTTTACCAGTGCAGATGCCCGTTTAATCGACTCCTTGATCGAGTCGCGAAGTTCAGAGACGTCTTCATCATCGATATCCTTGAACAGACTGCAGCGAGCCTTGCTGCTGCTGGTCATCGCGGAGACGACAATGTCCATTCGCTCGCTGATGCAACCCTTCAGGTCCGTCTTGACGTCCCAGGTGTGTGCCCTGAGGGCAATTGGACGGATCTCCTGTGCAAATGCGTAGGCATCTTCGACCGTCGAGCTGGCGGCCTCGATCTTGCTCATGGTCGGCCCGATGTTCGTCAGGAAATCCTGGGTTTTCTCCGAAGAGTCCTTCTTCACGTCATCTTCGGCGTTGCAGTCGAAGGTGTGGTGCTTCACAACCCCGTGGATCTCCTCGGCCTTGCCGGAGCCGTGCCGGAACGACTGGCCGCAGACCTGTTCCACCCGGAAGCTGTGGAGGTCAGGAACAGAGACCTGCAAGTCCGCCACGGTGAAGTCCTCGCTGACGTCGTCGGCTGCCTTCCTGGCGGCCTCATAGTTGGCCAGATCCCGACCCAAGTCATAGAGTTCTTCGAACGACGCAGCTGCACCCCCACAACCAGTCGTCAGCAGGATGATCGTAAGAGCGACTAGCCCACTAACTATTGAGCGACTGCGCCCTTGAACGGTTGGATTTTCCATGCTTTCTCCTCCTCTGTATTTTCGTTCCCTCTTTCGTTCTCCTCCCTCTGCAGTTCGGAGAAATCCCAGCGGGAAGTATAGAGCGAAGGGGAACCGAATTGGAACTACCCAGCGGGAGGCGGATCGAGCCATTGAGAGGCCCTATGGTCACTTTGATGAGCTAGCGGGGAGAGTCGTCAGCCGGCAGAGCGGACGGCGAAGCATCGAGGTCAAAATACTCGACGGAACTCGTCGAAGTGGAGCGGGACGGCAGCATGCTCCCTGGCGCGTGCCCGGGAGTGCCCGCAGAACAAGCTACTCGTGCTGCTGGACATGTACGGGTTCTTCAGCCACAGGGTCGAGATCAGTTAAGATGCTCCGAATTCGCCTCCTCACCCCCCCCGATCTACCGGGCTCGGTCCTGGGGAGGCTCTGAGTACCAGGCGGGAGGTCACGATGTCCGTTGTGCTCGATACGGTGCTCCTGCTGGCCCTGCCCGCTTCGGGCAAGAGCGAAGTCCGCCGCTACCTCGACCACGTGGATCCGCAGATCCGATGCGACCAGTTCCACATGGGCCCTACCGTCCAACTCGACGACTTTCCCTACGTCCACCTGATGATGTGCATCGACGAGGTACTCGAGGCTCGGGGCAACGAGCGGCTGTACTACCCATCTCGTCGCGAGCCGATGCTCGACGCCCGTGACTGGGGAACGCTGGTCTGCATCATCAACGCCGACTATGCCGACCTGGGGAGTCCGCCGCCTCCCAAGGACGAGTCTGCCGCTGCCTGGCTATTTGCCCGCCTCGACAACGCGAGCGCCGAAGCGGGCATGCCCCGCCGCATCGAAGGCCTCGATGCTTCGACTCGCGCTGCGGTCGCCGAGCAGGTCGAGGCCGAGGCCACGAAGCTGCGCGAGGCACACCGCAGCCGCATCCCCGACAGCCTCGCCGGCAGGACTGTGGTGATCGAGTTTGCCCGAGGCGGCCCCGACGGCTCCGAGATGCCACTGGAGGCGCCCTACGGCTACCTCTACGCCCTTGGCCTCCTGTCCGAGGCGATCCTCGAGCGCGCCACCATCCTCTACATTTGGGTCAGCCCCGAGGAGTCGCGACGCAAGAACACAGTCCGGGCCGATCCCGACGATCCCGGCTCGGAACTACACCACGGTGTGCCCCTGTCGGTCATGCTCGGCGACTACGGCTGTGACGACATCAACTGGCTCGTCGAGACGGCAGTTACGCCCGGTACCGTCGCCGTCCGCGCCCACGGTCGCAGGTTCGATCTGCCCATCGCCCGCTTCGACAACCAGCAGGATCGCACCACCTTCCTGCGCGACGATCCCGACCACTGGAATGAGGACCAAGTCTCGGCCCTGCACGATGGGCTGGCCTCGTGCATGGCGCACCTCGCCCGCGGGTCCTGACTCACCCGGGTACTCGCTGCTCCCAGCTCTCGGCTATCTGCTCCATGATGGTCTCGAGGCTGACGGTGACGTTCCAGTCAGGATAATGGGCTCGAATCCTGCTGAGGTCGCTGTAGTAGCAGATGTGGTCGCCTTCACGGTTCGTCTCACTGTACTTCCAGCGCATGGGCCTACCCGTGCAGCTCTCGGCCAGGGAGAAGGCCTCGAGAATGCTGCAACTGTTCGCGCTGCCACCTCCGAGATTGTAGACCTCGCCGCAGCGGGGATTGTCGATGAACGCCTCTATGAACGTGGCGACGTCCTTTGAGTGGATGTTGTCTCTGACCTGCTTCCCCTTGTAGCCAAACACCGTGTACTCCCGTTCTTCGAGATTGCACCGCACGAGGTAACTCAGGAAGCCATGGAGTTGAACTCCGCTGTGGTTGGGGCCGGTGATGCAACCTCCCCTTAGGCAACAGGTCGGCATGTCGAAGTACCGCCCGTATTCCTGGCACATGATGTCGGCGGCAACCTTGGAAGCCCCAAAAAGGGAGTGCTTGCTCCGGTCAATCCGCATGGTCTCGGCAATCCCCTGGCGGGCGCCGGGATTGGCGTACTCCCACCGCGTCTCCAGCTCGACCAACTCGATCTCGTTGGGGGCATCCCCGTAGACCTTGTTGGTGCTCATGAAGACGAAAGGGGACTCCCGGCAGTGTTGGCGCGCGGCCTCGAGGAGGTTGAGGGTTCCCACGGCGTTCGTGTCGAAGTCATCGAATGGGATAACGGCTGCGCGGTCGTGCGACGGTTGGGCGGCTGCGTGCACAATGGCCGCCGGTCGCAGGGTGGCGAGAAGGGACTGGATCCCCTCACGGTCTCGGAGGTCGAGCTCGTGATGGGTGAAGTTCGCGAGGTTCGTCTCAAGTCGTTTCTGATTCCAGCGGGTGTCTCCCTGGGGACCAAAGAACACAGCGCGTTGGTTGTTGTCGACGCCGTGGACCGCATACCCGAGTGCGGAGAAATGGGTGCAGACTTCAGAGCCAATCAGTCCCGAGGAGCCGGTTATCAAGATGGCTCTGGTCATGGGTCGAACTCCATCTTCGCAGTGGGTGGCCGTTGTTGTAGGACCCCGGTCCCCGTGTGCCGCGTATAGGGCCGATAGGATGCCCTATGCTAACTCTGCTGATCTAGCCCTGGACCTGCCCCCGCTCCCTAGGTGCCCCCACTTTCCTCGATCGACAGCCACCGCAGCAGCAAATCGCCGAGGTGGTTCGCCGCCTGCTCGTGTCCTCCGTGAACGCGAACGATCTCCTCGTCTCCTACCAGCACCATGCGGGCCATCAGGAGGTTGAAGGCGTAGAGCACACGCCGGACTTCGGCGTCGTCGTGGGGTGATTGTTCCGAGAGCGGGGCCGCAAGCAAATCCAAAGCGCCGAACAGGACGGCCTGGCGTTCGGCATGCACGCCCTCGCCTCGGTCCAGCACACTTCGTTGCACCAGCCGAACCGCGTCGCTGTTCTCGCGCCCGAAACCATAGATCTGGGAGACGGCGTTTCGGAGCCGTTGCTGCGGCGACGCCGTGGCATCCCACGAGGGCGCCAAGACCTCTCTCAGCTGCGCGAGGCGGGCATACATCTCGTCGATACAGGCCTGGTGTAGCGCTTGTTTGGTGTGAAAGTAATGGTGAACGGTGGACTGGCTGACCTCTGCCTTTCGGGCGATGCCCCGCATGGAGGCGCGGCCCAATCCCATCGTCGCGAACAGGTGCGCAGCGGCCCCGAGGATGCGCTCTCTGGTCGCTCCTGCATCTGCGCCTACGGGTCTTGCCACCGGCCTGCTCCTTGCCCTCGAGGCCTCCGAGTCCACGCATCATCCCCCAGCTGCCACGGGGTCGCCAGGTGGGCCCAGAAATCCTCGGGAATCCTGGTCTCGGCGATGCCGATATCGAGGCCCGGCGACCGGTCCGATGGGTCGTAGTGCGTCCCGAACAGTCGATCCCACACGATCAGGTTGTTGCCGAAGTTGGTGTGTGAAGCTTCGCCCTCTCTGGCGTGGTGCCATCGGTGGTGATCGCTGGTGCTGACGAACCAGCTCGCCGGCCCCGGCGAGAGCTTCACATTGGCGTGTTGAAGGTAGCCGTTGATGCCGGTGAACACCGCCACCAAACCCAGGGTCTCTTCGGGTATTCCCAGGAGCACCAGGGGACCCATTTGGCAGGAAAACACCAGCAGTGCGTTGAAGGGATGGGTTCGTCCCGCCGCCAGCCAGTGCAGCTGTTCCACGCTGTGGTGCACGGCATGTATTCGCCAGCCGAGGGTGGTGCGGTGACAAAACCGGTGAACCCAATATGCCCCGAACTCCCCCAGCAACAGGGCGGTGGCCAGCTGCGCGGCAAGGGGCCAATGGGCTGGCCATGGGCTGCCCTCGGTCCCGGGAAACAGCCGGGGCCCTACCACCACCAATCCTGCGAGCAAGGTGGCTTCGACCAGCCGGCTGGTGCCGCCAGAGGTGATCAGAGAGTGGGCCAAATCCAGCCCGAAGGTACGTCGGGACGGCCGCCAGCGCGGCGTATGAGGCAGCCAAATTTCCAGCGCCCACACGATCAGACCCACCCCGATCAAGACGGAGGTGACCGACACTGCGGGCGGGAATCCCGCCCTTTGAGCCCAGACGCTGGCACCCAGCCCGAGGCCGAACAAGAAGGGATAGGTGACCGGAGGAAGAAACCACTGTGCAAAGCGGGAAAGAGGATCCATGAACAGAGCCTAGCCTAGAATGAATCGAACGATCAATTCATTCATCGAGCAACATTCAAATTTCGTAGAGCGGATAGGCTGGAGCGGCTCAGGTGGGGCGTTCCCTTCGCCCACGGGGAACCTCCATCGGGGGCGGCTGTCCGGCAGCTCCTGAACGATGGCGTCTACCCGAGCAGGGCGGCTCTGGTCCGGGCCGAGGGGGTCAGCAGGGCGGCGGTGACGTAGGGTCTGGGGCGGGTCGGGGTATCCGTCCGATAATAGGTTTTAAGTTAACTCTGCGAACTAGCGAGCTTTGATGCTGTTCCATGCCACCGACCTGAGCCTCTCCTTCGGTCTCGGCACCTTGCTCGAGGAAGCCGCTCTGCGTCTGGACGAGGGTGAGCGCGTCTGCCTGGTCGGTCGCAACGGCCAGGGCAAGACGACCCTGATGAAGATCCTCGCCGGGCTCCAGGAACCCGACAGCGGCGAGCTCCACTTCCAGCCGCATACCCGCGTCTCCTATCTCCCCCAGGCGATCCCCGAGGGGCTCGCCGGCAGCGCGATGGACGTGGTCCTCGGAGGCAGCGAAGGAAGTGCGGCCTTGCTCGACGAGTACGGAGTCCTCAGCACCAGCCTGGGAGAGTCCCCCGAGCCCTCCGACC
>CAZQTQ010000247.1:0-6721 GCA_964596025.1 uncultured Rickettsiales bacterium | reverse complement strand
ATCGGCCTCCCGGAGGTAGCCCAGCAAGGCCCCCAGCATGGTGTCGCGTGGCGGCGGTTCCAAACCGCGGCCCTGGCACTCGGCCGCGACACAGAGCGCGGCCCACAGGCCCATGGCGCTGCTCTCGGTGTAGCCCTCGCAGCCGACCAGTTGGCCCGCGAAACTGAGGTGCGGCGCGGTGGTGAGCCGGAGGCTAGCGTCCAAGAGCCGGGGGGTGTTGATGAAGGTGTTCCTGTGGACCGACCCGAGGCGGAGGAACTCGGCCTCGGCCATGCCCGGGATGAGCCGAAAGACGGGCGACTGTGCACCGTAACGCAGCTTGGTCTGGAAGCCGACCAGGTTCATCGCCGTACCTGTCCTCGTTTCCCGGCGCAGCTGAACCACAGCCCAGGGCCGGCGTCCAGTCCTCGGATCGGTGAGCCCTACAGGCTTCATGGGCCCAAAACGGAGGCTGTCCCGCCCACTGGCCGCAATGGCCTCGACGGGCTGACAGCCCTGAAAGAAGACCTCCTTTTCGAAGTTCTTTGGCGGGACCTGCTCGCCGGCCAAGAGGGCCTCAATGAAGCGCTCGTACTCCTCGCGGTTCATAGGCAGGTTGTAGTAGTCGCCGGCGTCCTCGCCCTCGTAGCGGTTGCTCCAAAAGCCCACCTCGGGGTCCACGCTGTCCAGGCTAACGATGGGGGCGATGGCGTCGTAGAAGTAGAGGTCCTCGGTCGCCGTCCGGGCCCGGATGTCCTGGGCCAAGGACGGGGAGGTTAGGGGCCCACTGGCAACGATGGTGCGCTGCCCTTCTGCCGGAAGACGAGGGACCTCGTCCCGCAGCAGGGTGACGCTCTCCAGAGCGGCCAAGGTATCGGTGATGAAGTCGGCAAAGCGCTCGCGGTCCACCGCCAACGCGCCTCCGGCTGGGACGTACGCAGCCTCTCCAGCGGCCACAACCAAGCTGCCCAACCGACGCAGTTCTTCCTTGAAAATGCCAGGGGCCGTGTGCGGCATCTTGCTTCCCAGGGTGTTGCTGCACACCAACTCCGCAAGCTTGTCGCTCTGGTGGGCTTGGGTGGTCCGCTGAGGACGCATTTCGTGCAACACGACCGGAATCGATCGCCGCCCCAGCTGCCAAGCCGCCTCGCAGCCCGCCAAGCCGCCACCGATGACGTGGACAACCGAATGGGACTCAGTGGAAGACAAGGCGCCACTCCTCTTCCAGGAGCCGCAGAGTGTCCGGATCCAGATCGTACTGGCGGTCGAACAACACCGTGGCCACATGCCGCCGAACGACATCGAGGGTGACGGGCTCCACCCCCTCCTCGACAACTCGGTCGAGAACCTCGTCCTCGAGGTCGTCGTCCAAGTAGGCCAAGTCGCGCAGGGAATTAAGAAAGCGGGTGGCGTCGTCAGTCAATTGGGTGATCTTGATGCCACGCCCGGCCCTGGATGCCGCCTGGGCCTTGGCGCCGTCGCCCACACCCGCTGCGCTCAAGGCCTCTTGGATGATCGCCGGTTCAAAACCCGCCTCGACCAGGGCCTTTAGCAGTCCCTCGACCTCGGTAGGCAGCTCCCCCTGCAGGGACTTGCGTCCAATCCAGGCAAGAATCTCGGCTTGGCGATCCACCATGACTCTACTCCACGGGGCCATTCCACCGGCCCTCAGAGG
This sequence comes from uncultured Rickettsiales bacterium, assembly GCA_964596025.1. Taxonomy (GTDB): domain Bacteria; phylum Myxococcota_A; class UBA796; order UBA9615; family UBA9615; genus CAZQTQ01. The sequence goes on along the minus strand of CAZQTQ010000247.1, from coordinate 5,067 downwards.
CTTCGGCCGAGCCGGCCCCCGGGCAATCTACGGAGGTCGCCCCGGGCCAGCAAGACCGCGATTGCATTCCGCGCCCGCTCTGGCTCGAGCCCGGACCCAAGAATCCAGCCACTCAGCCCTGCCGAGACCTCTGGAATGCCCTCTAGAACTCGCTGCAGTTCGTTTTCATTTCCACCGTGTTGGTTCGGCGCCGACCGAGGCCGTGGCGACGGAACCATGCCGCCTCGAGGGGGACCCACCATGTCGAGTACGTCCTGGGCACAAGTAATGACGTGCGCTCCCTGCCGAAGCAGGTCGTTGGAGCCCTGGCAGCCGGGCCGGTTGACCGCGCCGGGCACCGCACCCACCGGCAAGCCCAAGTCCAGAGCCCAACGCACCGTCGACAGGGTACCGCTGGCCCGGCCCGCCTCCACCACGACCACGCCTTGGCACAAGGCGGCGATCAGACGGTTCCGCCTCGGAAAGTCCCAGGGGCGGATGGGGGCGCCGAAGGGACGCTCGGAAATCATGTGCCCGCCCGCACGAAGAATGTGATCAGCGAGCGGACGGTTCCGGCGCGGACCGGGCGAGCAGACGTCCGACGCGAGGACGGCAAAGGTCCGGCCCTTCGCAGACAAGGCACCTCCGTGGGCCGCCGCGTCCACGCCCAAAGCCAAGCCTGAGCCGATAGCAAGGCCCTCCGCGGCGAGCTTCTGGGCCAAGTCCCTGGCCACCCAGCGCCCCGCTTCAGAGGCCTTCCGGGCGCCAATCACGGCCACCGCATCCGATGACGCCGCGAGCGGTCCCTGCCCGGCAACGAAGAGGACCGGAGGCGGAACGGCGAGCTGGCGCAGCGACTCGGGGTATGCATCGTCTTCCCACGCGAGGGCACACAGGCCCGGCTGGTCGGGCGGGACCCGCTCTTCGCTCGGGTGCCCCTGCTCGAGGATCCGCAGCACGGGCGGGGGCAAGGACGCCCGTCGCCAAGCAGAACGACCGGCGCGGGCCAGCCTCTCGGCCCCTCCGAAGGAACTCAGCAAGTCGGCAGTGGTGGGTGCACGGGGAAGCAGCTCGGCGGCAGCAGCCAACCGGCAGGCGAGAGCCAGATTCATGGAGAATCCTCACGGCGCAGCGAACGAACAAGCCAGCCGAACGGACCCTCTTCTACTGAACAAATATCCAGAGGTCAAGAAAAATGAAGCCCCAGAAGGGGCCACGGCGGCCTCGAGAACTGGGCCTCAGTCGATGCGACTGGTGATGCGGTCGCCGACCTTTACCTCGACGGCCTGTTCGGTCATCACTGCGGTCGATACGTGCTCGTCGGCAGAAAATACGACCAAGCGCCCGACGACCCGGTCCGGCAGGGTCTGATCCACTTGACGCTCCCGAACCTGCAGCCCATCGCCGCGACGCACGACCCAGAAGATCGAGCCACTCTGAACACCATCGGCCCGTCCCCGGTCAATGTAGACGACCTGGTTTTGCTGGATCATGACGTTTTCGTTGTGCGTCTTGTCGATGACAAAGCCGTCCAGACTCTCCTCGAGCTGCATCGTCCGCACCTGGCCGGTCACCGGCACCCGGTCCGTCACCAGGATGCCGCGTGCCATCTCTCCGTAAGACTGAACGACCATCCCCGTCACCCATTGGTCGCCGACATCGGTCACCATGACTTCGCCGCCGACCCGGTAGCTGTGTCCCAGTCGCGCTGAGCGCACTTCGGGGTGTCGGACCTCCTTGACGAACTCGTAGAGGGTGTAGATGTCACCGCAGTTGACGTCGCTCATGTTGCGGAAGCGGAGGTACACCACATCGCCTTCCGCGAGAAGAAAGGCCTCCTTGACCGCTGACTCCACAACCCCCAGGGGGTCGATGGACGATCGGGTCATGAAGGTCGGCGCCGACAAGGTTACGTCGGTGTCTTGGATGTCGGAAAACGGCACATGGAGCGCACAATCTTGGGTCGTCGACAGGAAATGGACGATGGGCTGGAAGCTCTCATCGAAACTCAAGTCCTCGACAACGCCCTCTTCACCCGCGATCACGACGCTTGGTGGTCGAATGTCGGTGCCAGGCTCAAAGCGGAGCCCCTGGTCGGGGTAGATGTAATGGGGGTTGGTGATCTCTTCGTTGTTGATGGACCACAGGGCCGGCCAGTACTCGTGATCCCCGAAGAAGCGGTAGCAGATGTCCCAGAGAGTGTCGCCCGGGACGACGTAGTAGATGTCCGCCTCTTCCTCGCTGGTCTTCGCCTCGAACGACTCGACACCGAGTGCTTTGAGCGCGTCTTCGACCGTAGCCTCTTGGGCCTGCGCCGTACCCAGCCACAAGCCCAGGCTCAACGTCCCAACGATCGCAAACCGGCGAGTCCGCATCGTTCCACTCCTATCGCGCCGCATATCCCCTGTCCTGCTCAACATCCGCAATCCACCGGTCATTTTCCGGGTTGGGTACGGGAGGTGTCAAGGTCAAGGCAAGCGCCAAACCCTTGAAATCAATCGAGATCGAAGAAGAGAGTGTCCTTCATGCGAGAGTCGATGAAGCGCTGAATGCCCGCAGTTGCCTCTGGCGGGAGATCGACAAACTGGAGACCCATCCCTGCGGGAAGCCCTCCCGCCGTGTTCGCGGGCCGGACCCAGCGGACAATGGCCTTGAACTCGCCGGCAAGAATCTCGGTTCCCATGATCTTGAGCTCGAACTCGAGGGACTCACCAATCTCGTAGGGTGCCTCGGTGGCAACGAAGAGACCACCCTCCGAGATATTCTCGGAAAAGCCCGTAAAGAAGGTGTTCTCGTTGCGCATGTCGACCTGAACCTTCAGTTCGACACGGGTTGCGATGCGACTGTTGTCGTCTTCGCCGGGCACTTCGGGGGTTTCTTCGTCCGTCACCAGGGCCTCCAGGGTCGGACGAAACGATACACTGGAAGGGGCCGCAGCACAGCCCCCGGCGAGCAGGAACCGTACTAAGCCCCCGCCGCCGCCTCAAGCGAGGCCTCGGGGGCCCGCGCCTCGGCGTCCTCCGCGGCACCCTCTGTCCCTTCGCCTTCGGGCTCCTCACCCTCAGCCGGCGCGGCGTTGCCCTCGCCCTCCTCGGCCTCCGTCCCAGGAGCAGCCTTCGCCGTAGATCGACCAGACGGCTCTCGAAGAATCGTGAACTCCACTCGGCGGTTCGCCTGATGAACCTCCTCGGCCTTGGCCGAACCGGCTCGCTTGCGCGGTCGCCGCTTGCCGTGGCCCACCGCCTTGAGCCGGCCCTCGGGGACACCAAGCTCCGCGAGAAACACCCGAACCGCCTCCGCCCTCGCCACACTCAGGCGGTCGTTGTAGGCGTGGGAGCCGCGGTTGTCGCAGTGTCCCGCAACCTCCAGGGGATGCAGCAGGCCGTGCCCCAGATACCAGCGTGCAACCGACTCCAGGACAGGGCCAGCCTCGGGTCGAAGCTTGGACTTGTCGAAGTCAAAGAGGACGCGCGAATCGATCACGATGCGCCGATCCACCAGCCGAAGGCCCCAGTGGAGGTGGTCTTCGGCGCCGGGAATCGGCGGCTGCTCGCCCAATCCCCGTTGGTCAACCGGCGGAGGCTCGGCCTCGACAACGGTGACGACTGCGCGCTTCGGGCGGGGATCGAGTCGCGCCCGAACGCCCAGGATGAAGCGAGCCTGGGGTGTGCCCACCCCCTGTCCAATGCCCAGCGCCAGTCCACCAAGGACATCAATGCGCTGGTCCCGGTCCGGGCGCACCCGCACCCATGTCAGCCACTCTGCGCTGCGTCCGTTGGCGCCGTCGCCCAGTCCAGCTTCGATCTCGGTTCCGACGCCAAGCCGATCCAGCGGCTCCCAGCGAAGACCGGCCCCGATCGTGAACTGTCCTGCGGTGTCCAAGTCCAGAACCTCCGTGCGGGGCCGAACGAGGTAACCAGCCTGCAGGTTCACAGCAAAGCGGAGAAGTGGCGCCTTAGGCCAGGCCAACCGCTTCTCCAGGTGGAGCTGCGGGTGGACTGTCGGCTGGCCGTCGCCCAACAGGGCTTCGACCTTGCCGGTTGGGAAGGACACCGGTGAGCTGATGGCCAGGCCAAGCCAGGCCTTGCGTGGGTCCAGGATCTGCACATGGGGACTGAGCCGCAGATCGCCGGGCCCGCCGGTCGGGAGGGCCTCACCGGTCTGCGGATTCTCCCCCTGCTGATAGAGGGTGACCGGCAGGTCCAATGCGAGGCGTGCCCAGCGGCCGAAGGTGAATCCAACCGAGAGGAAGCCGCCGATGCGGCCGCTGACCACCGGATCGGTGACCACTCCGTCGACGGTGTACATCAGCGGTCGCCGGGCAGCTTGGAACCACAGGCTCCCGTCGAGCTCCCAGGGTGCGCCCGGTACGACGCCATCGACCAAGATCCCTCCGCTGCCCACGCTGCTGGGTCGGAAGCGGCTCGAATCGAAGGCCTCTTGCATGGAAGCGTCCTGGGCCGAGGCGATGCTGGGGACGATCACGACCCCGGCAAAGCCCAAGGCAAGAGCACTCAGGAGGAGAGACGGAAGGCGCATCATCGGTCCCTCCTCGCTGCGCGACGCCGGCGGCGCCTCACGAAAATGACGGGAAGAAGGGCGAGAGCGCTTGCCGGCATTGCAGATGGCTCGACAGCGCAGAAGCAGCCCCCACCCGCGATGCCGAGTACCGGCCCAGGGGGTGCCCAGGTCTCGACCGAGTCGCCCCCGCCCGAAGAGTCGTCGTCCCCGGACGCATCGTCGTCGCCCACCGCAGTGTCGTCGTCGCCGGCTGAGGTGTCGTCGTCGCCCACTGAGGTGTCGTCGTCACCCGCCGTGGTGTCGTCGTCGTCGCCAGACGCGTCGTCGTCGCCCGGCGAAGTGTCGTCGTCATCGCCCGACGAAGTGTCGTCGTCATCGCCCGGCGAAGTGTCGTCGTCGCCCGGCGAAGTGTCGTCGTCGTCGCCCGGCGAAGTGTCGTCGTCGTCGCCCGGCGAAGTGTCGTCGTCGTCGCCCGACGAAGTGTCGTCGTCGTCGCCCGGCGCAGTGTCGTCGTCGTCGTCATCGCCACCACCGCCGGTGTCGTCGTCATCGCCACCGCCGCCCGTG
>CAZQTQ010000246.1:0-6722 GCA_964596025.1 uncultured Rickettsiales bacterium | reverse complement strand
TTGCGGACCCTTGGCGGTCGCACCGAACCCCAGAGGGGCAGGTGTCCCGTGGCCCTTGCGGACCCTTGGCGGTCGCACCGAACCCCAGAGGGGCAGGTGTCCCGTGGCCCTTGCGGACCCTTGGCGGTCGCACCGAACCCCAGAGGGGCAGGTGTCCCGTGGCCCTTGCGGACCCTTGGCGGTCGCACCGAACCCCAGAGGGGCAGGTGTCCCGTGGCCCTTGCGGACCCTTGGCGGTCGCACCGAACCCCAGAGGGGCAGGTGTCCCGTGGCCCCTAAGGGCCCTCTCTCTTGGAGCCCATTGGGGGCCCCTTCGGCCGGGCTATCTGAGCCCGACTTTGGGCTTCTTGCCCGTTCCTTGAGGCCTCTTCAGCCCCGATTCCCTGGGCCCGTGAAGGCCCGCCTTGTCGCGCTCCTGTCCTGGGATGGCGGCCCCAGCGTGGGTAGCCGCCCCTCCCACCCAGACGGGAGCTACTGAATCAACTGCAGCGCTACCCCCGGCGACTGGTTGGCTTGCGCCAGGATCGCCACCCCTGCTTGCTGGAAGATGTCGTTGCGCGCCAGATCGGCGGACTCGGACGCAAAGTCGACGTCGCGAATCGAGCTCTCCGACGACACGAGGTTCTCGAGCCGGTCCTGGATGCTGTGATGGGCGGCCGTCATCCGGTTGACGAGCGATCCATAGGCGCTCCGTCCGGTAGAGAGCGTGTCCAAGGCCGCGTCGATCGTCCCCAGCGCAGAAAAGGCGATCAAAGGCGAGCTAAGCGTCATCGTGGCGATGCCCAGCGCGCTCAGAGTTGCTGTCTGCAGAGTGACGGTAATCCGATCTTCCAGTGCGACGTTCTTGATGCCCACCTGGACCGCAAGGCTGGTCGTGGCGCCGTTGCTGAGTTTTATGCCGTTGAATTCGCTGGCTTGGGCGATGCGTTCGATCTCGCCCCGCAATTCCAAGAGCTCGGTATTCAGGTAGGCCCGCTCCGTGGTCTGGAGGACCTCCGAGGCGGCCTCGACGGCCAGCTCGCGCATTCGGCTGAGGATGTTTCCGACCTCGTCCAGCGAACCCTCGGCGGTCTGGAGGAGCGAGATCCCGTCTTGGGTGTTGCGCGCCGCTTGCCGAAAGGAGGTGATGTGTGCCCGCTGCTCTTCCGAGAGGGCCAGAGCGGCTGCTCCGTCAGCGGCAATGTTCACACTCTCGCCTGAGGCGAGAAGGCGGACGTTCTTCTGGTGGCGGGTGCGCGCACGTCCCAGATGTCGTTCCGCTAGGTTCGTAGATACTTTGGCGTGGATACGCAGAGTCATGTCTTTATCCCGTGTCTGTGGCCTCTTGGCCGTTGCTTACCCCCAGTCCGAAGAGCTCGGGGCCTGCCATGTCGCCGCCTATTGACTGCGGCTGGATCCGATTTGGCTCCGCCCATGGCTGCAGAGCCAACTCCTCCTAGTAACCCCTCGGCTTGGGGAGGCAGCCCCCCGAAGGGGACCGCCTCACCCGTCCAGCCGGGGGCTACTGGAGAAGCTGCAGTGCTATCTGCGGGGACTGGTTGGCTTGCGCCAATACGGCCACGCCGGCCTGCTGGAAAATGTTGTTGCGCGTCATGTCCGCAGTCTCGGCCGCGAAGTCGACGTCCCGAATTGAGCTCTCCGACGACACGAGGTTCTCGTAGCTGACCTCGAGGTTGTGCATCGCCGAGCTCAGACGGTTCTGAAGTGCACCGTAGCCAGCCCTCGAGGTATTCAGGCTGGTGATCGCCGTGTCCAAGGCCGAGATCGCGGTCTGGGCACTCGTAGCGGACGAGAGCGTCGAAACATTGATTCCCAGAGCGGTCTGATTCGCCGTCTGCAGGGTGAGGGTAATGCGGTCCGTGAGGGCCACATTCTTGATACCGACCTGCACTGCCAGCGTAGTAACCGTGCCGTTGGCCAACTTTAGGCCGTTGAACTCAGTCGCGGCTGCGATGCGATCCACCTCACTCACGAGGGCGGTGAACTCGGTGGCGAGGAAGGCGCGTTCGGTGGTCTGAAGGACCTCCGACGCGGCCTCGACGGCCAGCTCGCGCATCCGACTGAGGATGTTTCCGATCTCGTTCAGTCCACCTTCAGCGGTCTGAACCATGGAGACACCGTCATTCGTGTTACGCATCGCCTGCTTCATGGAGCGCAGGTGAGCCCGCATCTTTTCTGAAACGGCCATGCCCGCCGCGTCATCTGCGGCCTTGTTGATGCGCAGACCGGAGCTCAGGCGTTCAAAGTTTCCCTGGAGCCTCGCCGCACTACGCGACAAGTGCTTTTGCGAGAAAACACTCGCCACATTGGTATTGATTCGAAGTGCCATGTCTGGTTCTCCCTGGCGGACTCCGTTGGGGAGCGGCCGCCATCCAAGAGGCCCCCGAATGGCCTACTTGAATAGTTGTGCAAGATACCTTGCTGTTTATTTTCCCGTTACCGAGAAAAAGCTGACTATATGAATAGTAATCAGCACTCTAATTTCTAAAGTCGTTCTTTATATGTCGTTTTCTAACTGTTTCTCTATATCGGACGTAATAAGTAGGACTTTTGAAAAAAAATTGATTTATTTTCTTGGCTAGCTGTGCAGAAACCAGTAGGCATGCCTACAGGCAGATCTGCCCATAGATACCTAAATATATGAGACTTTTTTCAAAAAAAAGGCTCACCTAATCTCTACGGACGTCCTACCGTCTCCTTTAGTAGTAAATGCAAATTTAGTTGAAGTAATAATCAGACATTACTAGACAAAATAAGCAGGCCACCCCCTCTATTGAGAAGATGGCCTGCGGAAATCCTCCTACCCAGAGCTTAAGGAGGATCTAACTTGTTTGTAGTTATACTCTTACTGTATATGCAACTTTCTCTACACCTTCTATTTCGGACGTTCTTAGTGAAACTTTTGAACAATAAATTGCGAACGATTGTAATTTTCCTCGCACACCACTCGATGTAGAGCTCGCCAGGCTTTGATACAGGCAATCAATTGAATATGCTCATGTATAGACAAGGCCGAGAATGCGAATGTCCTTACACGGCGGCTCTGGACCCAATTCTTGAAGTACTAGATAATTGGTCATAGAACATCGACTTTATACCCAGAACGGCAGCGGCCGCCCCCCCCGTCGGGGAGGCGGCCGGGCTGCGTCCTCCATCCCAGAGCTATTGGAGGAGCTGCAAGGCGATTTCTGGAGCTCGGTTGGACTGCGCCAGTACGGCGATTCCGGCCTGCTGGAAAATGCTGTTACGGGTCATCTCGGCGGTCTCCGACGCGAAGTCCACGTCGCGGATGGCGCTCTCCGAGGCCACGGTGTTCTCGTGGTAGACCGCGAGGTTGGTCACGGCGGATTGCAGGCGGTTCTGGGCCGCACCCAGGGCTGCGCGAGACGTGTTGAGACTGTTGATAGCGGTGTCTATGGCAGAAATTGTGGTCTGCGCGCTCTGCGCCGTAGTAACGGTCGAGGTGGTTATTCCCAAAGCGCTCTGATTGACGTCTTGAAGGGTAACCGTGATGCGGTCCTGGGCAGCCACGTTCTTGATGCCGACCTGGACGTCCACCGTCGCGACGGAGCCGTTGGTCAGCTTGAGACCGTTGAACTCGGTGGCATCGGCGATGCGGTCGATTTCGGATTGAAGGGCCACAAACTCGGTGCCGATGTAGGCGCGCTCGGTGGTTTGAAGGACCTCAGAGGAGGCCTGGACGGCCAGCTCACGCATTCGACTCAAGATGTTGTTCATCTCGCTGAAGGAACCTTCAGCCGTCTGAATCATGGAGATGCCGTCGTTGGTGTTGCGCATCGCTTGCTTCATAGAGCGGATGTGGGAGCGCATCTTCTCGGAGATGCCCATGCCGGCCGCGTCGTCGGCCGCCCGGTTGATTCGAAGACCGGAACTGAGGTGAAGGAAGGACTTGGATAGGCGCTCGCCTGACCGGCTGACATGCTTCTGGGCGAACAAACTGGGAACGTTGGTATTTACTCGAAGAGCCATTGGTAACTCCGTGCTCTGGGTGGTCCAAAGGTCGAATCCTAGCTCCAGGTTCGACCCGCTTGACCCACGGGTTGGTTGGTATGCATTTCCTATCGGTGCAGCCCAGACCGCTTTTAGAAAACGGATGTCTTTTCTGCGAAAAACAGCGCACTGCGCCCCTGTCGAGCCGCGCAAGAGGTGGGGCCTGGTTCCATGAACTACGCCAAGATTGGCTCCTCCACACCCAAGCCGAGCCAAACACCCAGGCCGAGCCGAACACTCAGGCCGAGCCCAGAGCACGCAAACCGCCCCCAAGCGCGAGACCGGAAGAGGAATCTTCCGGTCTCGTACGACGGGAGATAACAGCTCGGCCGATGGGCCGGCTGGTCTCAACTCAGAGAGGAGTTGCCCCTCCGAAGGGGATGACGGGGCTCCTAGTACAGGAGGGTATTGAAGGGATTCTCGACTCGAGACGCAGCTGACACCTGCAATGCGGCCTCAAAGGCCTGCTGGGTGCGCGTGAGTTCCGTAAAGGCCTCCACGGCGTCGGCGTCCTCGAGGGCCGAGATCTCGACCGTGTGCGCCAGGCTCTGGGCCGTGAGGTGCTCGTCGAGCTTGATGATCATGCTCATGCGGGAACCGACAAGGCTGCGGTAGTGCGTGAGGTGATCAACGGCAAGATCCATCTGGCCCACGCCAGTTTGGATCCCCGCGGTGTTGTTGGCGGTCATTGCGGCGATGAGGTTGTCGAGGTCCGTGATGACGTCTGGTCCGGATCCGGTTCCGCTCAAGACGTCGCTTCCATCGATCGTGAGTTGCACACTCACGCCGCTCGCCAGCGTGATGTTTTGTACGGTGGTATCGCCTTGGTAGACACCGGCGCTGTCAAAGGCGTCGGTGCTTGTCTGGAGACCAGAGAAGACCCGCTTGTCGCCGAAGCGTGCGTTGGCGGCATTGAGCAGCGAGCCTTTGATCTCGGTCAGCTCGGTAGCCGCGGCGATTCGGGCGTTGGCGGTCGTCGTTTCACTGGCCATCGCGACCGCGAGCTCTTGGGCCCGCGCGATGAGGTGAGTCATCGTAGCAATCGCCTCCTCCTGAATCGCCATCTCGTTCTTGGCGTGGAGAATCTTCTCAGAGCCTTGGTTGAGTCCAGCCCGCGTCTCCCGAAGCAAGAGGCTCTGCTCTGTTGCACGTGGATCGTCCGAGGGGCGCTCCAGTCGACGTCCCGAAGCCGCCGTACGTTGGGCCTCGTAGTTGTCCTCGCTCGTGCGGCGCATCTCTTGAATCTGCGCCCGATAGATCTGACCGTTGGTCACTCGCATGACGACTCCCTTAGACGATTCGCATCAGCTCTTCGAGGAGCCCGTTGACGGTAGCAACGACGCGCGCTGCCGCTTGGTAGGCATCCTTGAAACGGATGATGTTCAGCGCTTCCTCTTCGAGGGAGACGCCCGAAATGGAATCACGCAGATCCTGGGCTCCGGCCAGCTGCAGCTCTGCCCTCGAAGTCTGGATGTAGGACACATGGGCGTCATTCCCCAGCTCGGCTAGGAAACCCGCGTAGAACTCTTGGAAGGTCTGGGTGCCCGCCGCCATCAGGCTCTGATCGGCCAATGCGGCGAGGGCGGTCGCGTTGGTGTTGTCGCCCGGAAGCCCCGCCGCAGTCGTCGCTGCGGCGAGCGCACTCGGTGTCCCGTCGACGGCAGCGTCGAGGCTCAAGAACTGCGCCGCGCCCGCGACGACGGTCAGGGGTCCGAAGAAGTCGCGTCCCGTCAGGCCATCCGAACCAAAACCGGCGTTGTGGACCGTGTTGACCTGAGAGGCGACCTCGAATGCCAGCGTGTCCAAGTCCGTCAAGATACCGGCCATAACGTTGTCGCGGATGTCGACATTGGCCCCGATCTCCCCCTCGCCGAGCCGCGAGGTGATGTTCAAGGTCGCGCTGCCCTGGCTGATGTGGACTTGGCGGAAGCCCGTGACGGGGTCCACCACCGTACTCAAGATGCGCGCCTGATCTCCGTCGACCAGGACCTGGTCGGCAAAGAAGACCCGGGCTGACCCGTTCGCCACATCCTCAACCCGGGTCGGGCCGAGAGCGGAAAGCTGCTCGATGTAGGCGGTCCGGCGCGCGCGGAGATCCACGGCGCTCTGACCGGACGCCTCCAGAAGGGCGATGTCGGCATTCAACGACGCGACCTGCTCGGAGAGGGTGTTCACCTCGGCCACCAGCGACACAACCTGCGCATCGGCGTTGCTCTGAATCCGGCTGGCGTGGGTCGCAGCTGACTGGAAGCGCTGGACTAGGGTCTCTCCCTCGGCCAAGACGCCCAAGCGATAGGCCTGCGAGGAGGGGTCGGCTTCCATCGCCGACCAGGCGTCGAAGAAGGCGGTGATGGACGACCCGAGGCCGCCGGCGTCACCCTCTACAAAGCTGAGTTCCACGATCTCGAAGGCCCGGGAGCGCGCAGTCTCGTACGAGGAGCTGCCCATTTCGCGGTAGACGGCCCCCTGGCTGAACCGATCGTAGGTCGAGAGCACATCCGTGACAGAAACCCCCTGCCCCAGCAGCAGCCCACCCATGGACACCGCACCGGTCGCCTCGAGGCCGACCTCACCGCGGGCGTAGCCAGGCGTGTTGACATTGGCCACGTTGTTCGACGTCGAGTTGAGGCCGATCGACGCGGCTCCCATCGCCCGAGAACCCTGGTTCAAGATGTTGAAGATGCTCATACCTGTCCTCTAGAGGGCCCGTA
>CAZQTQ010000245.1:0-6725 GCA_964596025.1 uncultured Rickettsiales bacterium | reverse complement strand
GCGGCAGCACCCTCGATCTGGAGGCTCTGACCTTCGCGATGGAGATCACAGCTTCTCAGACCAGCCTCGGGACGGGCCTCGCGGCAACCTTCATCTTCAGCTACTGGGAGACCTACAACGAGACCTCTCAGACCCTGATGTGCAACCAGCGGGTCGAGATCGAGGGCACGGCGACATTTGCTGCCGATGTCATGGCGAATGACGGCTGCACCAACTGCACGGGACGCCTGCTCTTTGACGAGAGCACCCGCCAGGACGTGAGCGACCCCACCATCCAGCCCGACGACTGCGATCTGGCTACTTTGCAGGCAGGTCAGTCCGATTTCGGTACGACCATGCTTACCCCCACTGGGGATACGGGCTACGGCGATTTCCTGGACATCCCGCTCATCGATGCCGGTAGCTACGCGACGCTCGGGCTCGAGGCCTCACAGGACGGCGCGAATCCCTACGATGCCGCAGGGATCAGCACTTCACTGTCTGGGCTATCGCTGGAGTTCACCCACGTCGGCTACACAAGCAATGCTGCGGGCACGCTGAGTGACAGCTCGGGCCTTGCCACGGTGGCAGAGGATGCTGGGGCGGGTGGGGCCGGTTACTTCGCCTACTTCATGATCGGCAAGGTTACCGGCAACACCACTGTGGGTTCGGGAATGGACGGAGACTACATCGCTCAGCCCATCTGGCTCGTCAACTTCACCGCCCAGTAGGCCTGGGCCCTAGGGCAGGCCACCCTGCCGCTACCCATGATGTTCACCGAGGTCCCCGCAAGCCCCCTGCTCGCTTGCGGGGTCTTCGCGTTCTGGACTGTAGCGGCCCACGCCGCCACGGTAGAAGGGACGGTCCGCTCGCACCCGGATGGCCAGGGGATGGCCGGTGTCCAGGTGCTGGTCCTCGACGGTCTGGCTCAGGCGGCCGCCGCGACGACGGGGTCCGATGGAAGCTTCCGGGTCGAGGGAGTTGACGCCGGGTACCACCGTCTGCGCGCCAGGCCCTCGGCCGACACCAACGCCATCGGGGCCTACTGGCCGGACAGCTACTTCTTTTGCGCCGGCCAGCGCATGTACCTCGATCCGGAGGAAGTGACGACGGGACGGGACTTCACCCTTCCGGTTGGAGGCAGCCTGTCCGGCCAGATCCTCGATGCGCAGGGTCAGGCGGTGGTGGGGGCCGCCGTTACGGCCCAGGGCCTCGATCTCGTTAACCAACACCTTGTCCGAAGCGCTGAGTCCGATTCGGAGGGGCGCTATACGTTGGTAGGCCTCGACTCCTATGTCGACCGCGCCGGGACTACCTACCCCGGCACCTACCGCCTCAGCCTGCGGCAGGACCAAGGGCCTGCGCTCTGGTACCCCGGGACGTGGGATGAGGGGGAGACGGGGTGGGTGGAGGCTTGGCGAGGCGAGGAGGCCAGTGCGGATTGGAGCATCCCCGAGTCGGCTGAGGTCTCCGGTCGTCTGGTGGACGATTTTGGCAACGGTGTCGCGGGGGCCAGCCTCCGTTTCTCTTGGAGCCAAGGCGGTGAGTGGCTGCTGAGTTCGGACTCGGACGGCTCTTTTCTTGCCGCTCTGCCGGCCCAAGCGGCAGGGCTGCGGGTCGAGGCAGAGGGCTTTGGTCGTTGGTGGTTCCCCGGAGCAGCGGCCCCCTCGCTCGGCGACGAAGTTTCCCTGAGCGCGGCGGAACTCCTCGACTTGGGTGATCTGCTCCTCCTGCCGGCGGCCGAGCTGGACCTGGAACTGCTCCCACCTTCGGGGATGGATACCACCACCCTCAGGCAGGCACGCTTGTCCTTGGAGCACAGCGAAACCGGGGAGGAGGTGGCTTTCGCCTTTCTTCCGTCCGAGGGGACGCTCACAACCCGCTTTGCGGCCATGCCGGTTGGCGAGTGGGATCTCGTCGTCGCTCCGCCCCCGGAGGCCCTGTGGCTGAAACAGCGCCAGGAAAGGCTGTGGACTTCGGTCGAAGGAGCCTCCGACGCCCGGACGCTGACCGTTGCGGCAGCAGGTGGGATCTCAGGTCAGCTTCGAGGCCGGGGTGGTGGGGCACTTCGAGGGGGCTTGATCGAGGTCTTTCCATCGAACGAGGAGAACTCCGAACCCTTGGCCAGTACCCAGAGTGACGGGGAGGGGGCCTTCTCGATTGGGAGACTGCCAGCTGGCTCCTATTTCCTTCGTCTGAGCTGGACACCGTTTTGTCCAGGCGACCCAAGTTGGGCCGAGAAGTGGTGGCCTGCCGCCCGAAGGCGGGAAGAGGCGCAGGCGCTCGAAGTGCAGCTTGGCGCCTGGACCGACGCCGGTGAGGTCCTCCTCCCCCCCGATCACGACGGCGACGGCATCGACGATGTCTGGGAATTGTTGTGGGGCCTGGAACCCGGCCGAAACGACCGCTCCGGCGACCCCGATGGCGACGGTCAGAGCAACCTGGAGGAATACCGCGCGGGTAGTGATCCTCTTTTAGCTGAGCCTTCGGTTTCCGAGGCCGCGGGCTGTTCCCTGTCCGGCTCTCAGGGGCCGCGAGGGTCGATGGTCCTGCTCCTCGCGCTGCTACTCAGGCCACTCGGGCTTGTAAGACCCCGTTCAGGTGGTACCATGCGCCGCCTTTTCGGCCCCCTGAGGAGTAGAGCAGGATGAAGAGGAAGCAAAGTCGGCCCGGCGCCGGCGGCCCCAGCTTGGACGCCCTTCTGGCGGCAATCGACGATCGCAGTGCGAAAGTCGCCATCATCGGACAGGGCTACGTCGGCCTTCCCTTGGCCATGTTCGTGGCTGATGCTGGCTTCGATGTAACTGGCTACGACGTCGATTCCCACAAGGTCGCCCGCCTGAACGAAGGTCACTCCCACATCGGGGATGTTGACGACGCCCAACTCCAGCGCCTTCTGGCCGAAGGGCGCTACAGCGCCCGAGTAGACACCAGCGATCTGGACACGCGCGACGTTGTCTCGATCTGCGTGCCCACGCCCCTCAGCAAGACCCGTGATCCCGACATTTCCTACATCGTCGCGGCGAGCGAGGCCGTCGTGTCCCGGCTGCGTCCCGGGCAGCTCATTGTCCTGGAATCGACGACCTATCCCGGCACGACCGACGAGTTGGTCCTCCCGCTCTTCGAGGAGTCTGGCTTGGAAGTCGGCAAGGACTTCTTTTTGTGTTTCTCACCGGAGCGAGTGGATCCGGGGAACCCGCACTTCGACATCAAGAACACCCCCCGGCTGGTCGGAGGCACCACTGAGGCCTGCGGACGGGCCGGTGCGGCGATGTACGGCGCCTTCCTGGAGCAGGTGCTGACGATGTCGTCTACGCAGGCTGCCGAGATGGCGAAGCTGCTAGAGAACACCTTCCGGGCCGTCAACATCGGGCTGGTGAACGAGGTTGCTCTTATGTGCCGAAAGCTCGGCCTCGATACCTGGGAGGTCATCGACGCTGCCGCGACCAAGCCCTTTGGCTTCATGAAGTTCTATCCGGGACCCGGTCTGGGCGGGCACTGCATCCCAGTCGACCCCCACTACCTCTCGTGGATTCTGAAGACCCTCAACTACACCGCTCGTTTCATCGAGCTGGCAGCCGAGGTCAACACGTCGATGCCTGCACACGTCGTAGAGCTGGTGGCGGACAGCCTCAACGAGGACAAGAAGGCGATCAATGGCAGCGACGTGTTGGTGATTGGCGTGACGTACAAGGCCAACGTTTCCGACCTTCGGGAGAGCCCCGCCTTAGACGTCATCCAACTGCTTCAGGAGCGGGGTGCTCGGGTGAGCTACCACGATCCCTACATCGCCGAGTTTCGCTTGGCCTCCGGCGACCTCATCCGAACGGTCGAACTCAGCGACGAGCATCTGATGGCGGCGGACTGCGTGGTCATTACCGCCGATCACCGGACGGTCGATTGGGGACGAGTTGGTAGGCTGAGCCGGGCCATCGTCGACACCCGGAACGCTCTGGCCAAGTGCGGGGACCTCCCCAGCCGCGTAACTAAGCTGTAGTCCCCCCTGCTGTGAAGCGTCTTCACCAGACCCTCGTTGTCGTCGGAATCGGGGCGGCGGCGCTCTACTTCGCTTTTCGGGATGTGGAGTGGGAGCGCCTCGTCCAGCAGCTCCAGCGGGTCGACACCGCTCAGTTCTTTCTCGGCCTTGCCGCGTTCTTTGGGCTGCACGTGTGTCGCTGCATCCGCTGGGGGCGAATGATCCAGGCCATCGCGCCGACGGTCCGTTTCCGGTCCTACTTTTCCGTTGCTTCAGTGGGCTTTCTGCTCATCAATATCCTTCCCTTTCGGCTGGGGGAGTTCGCTCGACCGTACCTGCTCTACGAGCGGGAAGGAGTTCCCTTTGGCTCCGGGATGGCGACGGTCGTGGTGGAGCGGGTGCTGGATGTCCTGGCCTTGGCAGGACTCTTTCTGGGTGTACTGCTCTTTGCCGGTATCCCCGCTACGGATGTCGTGGTCGCAGGCCGAAGCTATGACGTCGTCGCCGTGGCTCGGACGGCGCTGCTGGCGGCGGGGCTTCCTGTCAGCCTCGCCCTGGTAGGCCTTCTGTGGATGGGCGACAGAGCTCCATTACTTGTCGAGCGAATCACCCGTCCCCTGAATCCCCGCCTCGCCCGCTGGACCACCGCCTTTCTCGGGACCTTCCTCCACGCTTTGCGCTCCATGGGTTCCCTGAGACGTGCTCTCGGCCTCTTGTCTTGGACCGTCGTGGCTTGGGGCTTGAACGCTCTGTCGATGATGTTGATGGCACAGGCCTTTGCCTTCCCCTTCGATCCGGGCTTCTGGGACGGCGCAACCATTCTGGTCTGCATCTGCGTTGCCCTCATTCTCCCCAGCCCTCCGGGTTTTGCTGGGGTCTTTGAGCTTGCGGTAGCCATTGCCCTGGGGCTCTACCTCGTCGGCCCTTCGGAAGCAGCCGCCTTCTCACTCGTCGTTCACACCGCGCAGTTTGGGCTCTTGGCGGCCATCGGAACGACCTTCTTGGTCTTGGATGGAATCTCAGTGCGTCGGCTGGTGGCGATGTTGGCGACGGGAGAGGCCGCGGAAGGGGGCAGGGCTGAGCCGGTCGACACCAATCGTCCTGCGCTGGATGCCAGGGGTCTGGAGTCGGACGACTTAGTCGACCCGTAGGAAGCCGGCGGCGACGATGTTCCTTCCCGCCTCCAGGGACTTGCGCTCGTAGTTTGTCTGCAGGTCCAGGCTATGGAAGCGGCTGGTGCCCTCCTCGGGTTGGGGCAGGGGAGGGGCGCTAAGGCGCAGGGCGGCGCCAGCACCGTGCAGGTCGTTGGTCTGGGCAATGCAGCGCCAGTCCCGCCCACCGAAGACCTCGAGGGCCAGCGGAAGGTACGGGGCAAAGTCGCTCTTGAGCCACAGTTCACCGCCTCGCTCGAGCCGGCTGGCCGCAATCTCGGCGAAGGACGGCTGCAGCAACCGGTGCTTGTGGTGCCGATCTTTGGGCCAGGGGTCGGGATGGTTGGCTACAACACAGCTGAGTTCGCCCTCCGCAAAGAGCAGGTCAAGGTGTTGGCTGTGGTGGTGAACGATGCGGAACTGGCCAAGCCCGTAGCCGAGGGCCTTCTTGGTGGTCAGCCAGACCCGCTTGAAGCGGACCTCGATCGCGACCAGCCCGGCCTCGGGAAAGCGCCGGCCCAACTCTCGGAAGAAGAAGCCGTTGCCGGGCCCAATCTCCAGGAGGAGAGGCGCCTTCGCATCGATCCCCAGCACCTCACGCCATCGGCCCTTGCAGGCCTCCCCCTCGTCGGATCGCAGAGCCCAGTCCCCATGCTCCTTGAGGCGGTCGACGAAGGGGTTGAGATCAGCACGCCCCCGTTCGGTCTGGAATCGACCCGGATCTTCGCCCCCGTCCTCGCCGACGCCTTCCGCCTCAATCATGGATTTGCCTTCCAGGAGCTCCCGTCCGTGTAGATCTCTTTCTTGAAGATCGGAATCCGCCGCTTGAGCTCGTCGATTGCGAATCTGGTGAAAAGCTCACGCTGAACGGAGATGAAGCTCCGGTAGATCGCTACATGAGCAACCTTCATGGCTGGCTCGAGCAGGTCGTCGCTTTCTGCGGACGAGTGGGGGTGCGCTACCAAGCCATTGAAACCGACTGGCCTATTGAAGAAGTTGTGCTAAACCGCCTTCGGACGAAGGGGGTCGTCTCCTGAACTGGCTTGCGCCCGCCGCATTTGGCTGGTTCGCGCTGCTGGGGATTCTCATCGTCATGTATCTGCTGCGACCAAAAAGGCAGCGGGTCATCGTTCCGAGCCTGATGCTTTGGCTTCAGGACGATAGGGAAGTTACGGGCAGCACATTCTGGCGCTGGCTCCGACGTCACCTGCTCCTGGTCCTCCAAGCTCTCGTTTTGGCGGCGTTGATATTTTCGCTCGCTCGACCCGAGCGGCTGCAATTAGGGCGGATCGCGCAAGATCTGGTTGTAATCGTTGACGGTTCCGGCAGGTTCACGGCGCCAACCGAGACTGGCACTCGTTTTGAGAGTTCCAAGGTCGCGGCACGCGATTATGTAGAGGGAATCGATGGCCCGGCGGCGGTGTCCATCATTCTTGCCGCGAATCTTCCGCAGATCGTCGCGGTCCGCGAATCCAACGCCGACTCCGTTCGAAAGGCGTTGCGCGAATTGGAACCCGGGTACGGTCCAGCCGACATTCAAGCGGCTCTGGAGATAGGTCAGTCGATACTCCGGGACGGCCCCGGAGGCTCGATCGCGATCGTCTCGGACGGACGCTTTC
>CAZQTQ010000244.1:0-6783 GCA_964596025.1 uncultured Rickettsiales bacterium | reverse complement strand
AGGCCGTCAGTGGCCCGAAAGACGCCGCCGAACTTGCCGACGTCCTCGCCAAAGACAAAGACGTCCTCGTCCTGCCCCAAAGCGTGGTCCAGGGCGCTGTTGACAGCTTGGATGATGTTCATCGTCGTCAAAGCAGGGGCTCCTCGTCCACCAGGCCGGAAGCAAAGCGGGCCAGCGTCTTCTCCAGGGCCGCGCGTTGTTCTGCCAACTGCGGGGTCGGCGAAGCGAAGACCTGCTCAAACAGTTGGCCCGCCGCCGGCATGGGCTCCCGAGACAGGACTTCTACGGCCCGCTGGAAGCTGGCGTCAAGTTCTCGGCGCGTGTCTCGGGCCAAAGCTTCAGCGTCGATCGCTGTCGCGCTCCGGACGAAGGCCTCCAGACGCTCCAGCGGATCGAGGCACCCATCCTCACCTCCGGTCCGCGCCTCGATGATCGACGCACCGCCGCCAGTTCGGGCCCGTACCGCGGCCTCGCTTACCGCCTGGTGAACGGCAAATACATCGGACCCGTCGATGCACTGCCCCTGGATACCGTAGGCGGTGGCGCGAGAAGCAAAGCTCTTTGCGTAGGACCGGCTCCTGTCCTCGGCGGAGGAGCCGGAGGTGCAGAGATAGAAGATGCAGGGGCTCTTGTAGACGCCGGCAAAGTTCATCCCGACGTGGGCATCGCCCGCGGCCGCAGCCCCCGGGCCAAACCAGGCCAAACAGACCTCGTCGCTCCCCTTGAGCTTCATGGCATGGGCCACGCCGGCCGCCTGGGCCAAGTGGGTGCCGAGTAGGGAGCTGGTGGACACGACATTCTGGGCCTTGGCGCTGAGCTCGTTCCCCGACGAGTGTCCCATTTGCGCCGCCCCCGGAGCCCCGGAGACCATCCGAAGCCACGACTCCAGGTCCAGGCCGCGGTGCAAGGGCGCGGGAACGCTGCGGGCGTCACCGAAGAACCAGTCGGCGGGCCGAAGGGCGCCAAGACAGCCGTAGAGGTGGGCTTCGTAGCCCTGCGTCGGCACGTGCCAGCCGATAAGCCCTCGCTGAGCCAGGGCAGCCAGCTGTTGGTCCAGGGCCCTAGACCGATAGAAAGAGGCCAAGAGCAAGGCGATTTCGTCCTCAGACCAGGAGGCCAACTCGGCCCCCTTCTCGGAGGAGCCCGGCCGAGGAAGCACGCTCAGCATGAGCCCTCCTCCACAACCGGCAACAGCGGGCTGTTGGGCCGCACCACCGAGGGAAGCGGCCGCCGTTGGGACGCTGGAGTCCCGACCCGCCCATCCAGGACGCTCTGTATGAAGAACTCGCCGGCTCGGTAGGACGAGCGGACCAGGGGGCCGGAAGCGACGTACTGGAAGCCCAGAGCGCGTCCCAGTTCCTCGTATCGCGCAAAGGTCTCTGGCTCGACGTAGTGCTCTACCGCGATGTGCTTCTGGCTCGGCCGCAGGTACTGGCCCACCGTCAGGAAGTCGACCCCGACGGCACGCAGATCCTTCATGCAGGCCTCGACTTCGGCCTCGCCCTCCCCCAAGCCCACCATGATCGACGACTTCGACAGCGCCTGGCCATCGACCTCCTTGATGGTGGCCAGCACCTCCAGGCTCTGGTCGTAGCCGCATCGGCCATCCCGCACCACCGGGGTCAGGCGCCGAACGGTCTCGATGTTGTGGGCCAAGACATCCGCCCCACTATTGACAACCAATTCGACGAGCCCTTTGTCGCCCCGGAAGTCGGGGAAGAGGATTTCAACCCGTGTCTTGGGGGACCGCTGCCGTACCTGCTCCACGCAGCGGGCAAAGTGCCCCGCACCCTGATCCGGGAGATCGTCCCGATCGACCGACGTGATGACGATGTAGTCCAGGTTCATCGCCCGAATTGTTCGGGCGAGCTTTGCAGGCTCCTCTGGGTCGAGTGGAAGGCCACCTCTTCGGGTATTGACCGCACAGAAGCGGCATCCTCGCGTACAGATGGACCCCATGACCATGAAGGTCGCTGTCCCTTCCTTCCAGCACTCGCCGATGTTGGGACACTGGGCCTCTTCGCAGACCGTCGCCAGCTCCTGGCTCTGGCGCTGCTCCTTGATCCATCGGTAGCGCTCGCCGCCCGGCGGGCGCACCTTGAGCCAGCTTGGCTTTCGGCTCTTAATGTCCAGGGCCATGGATCCTCCCGAGGGCCCCTTCTTATAGAGGGTGGTCCCGTCGGATCGCAACGAATCAGTGGGATCCCGACTCGAAGCTTCCTGTCGCCAGAAAGCGTGCACAGAGCGTCGCAACCTCGGGCTGCGACATGAAGAAGGTGTGGCCATAGGGGAGGACCAAGAGCTCCTTGGCCGAGGCCAGGGCGCACTCGTCTAACGCCAGGGTGCCGTCGTGCTTCCCCGTGGCGGCGGGGATGGTCACCCCCTCCTCATCCTTGGGCCGAAGGACCCAGGGAAAGCGCGGCGCTTCGGGGGGAGCGCCAGCCAGGATCCCGAGCTCGATGGCGGGCTGACCCGCGGTCCGGCAGGGGCGGTCGACCCCGGGCAGCACCTTCTCCAGTGGATCGAACTCTCCCCAAGGCAAGCGAAGCACGCGGTCGTGGATGTAGGCCGCAAATCGACTTCCCTGGTTGGGCGGGGTCAAAAGGACGGCGCGGCCCAGGCCGTCGATGTGCCGGGTCGACAGCATGCGCCGAAGCACGATCCCGCCGAACGAGTGGGTCACGAAGTGCAGGGGCTGGCCAGCTGCCCCGACCAGACCCCGACAGCGCTCGACCTCGCGCTGGAGGTCGTCAGCTAGCTGGTCCACCGACCGATTGAAGTTGCGCTGGGTTACCGCTGTAGGCGCAAAACCGCTCGCCGACAGGCGCGCGGCCAGCGGTCTCATCGACAGGCCTGTACGGAGGTAGCCGTGGACTAGGAGGACAGGCGGGTTCTGCGTCGGCACCGGGGGATGTTCGCTCACGAAGGGACACTTGGCACGTGCCGCCCCGCGGCTTGGTGCCGAAGCGGCCGGTGAAGGCCCCCTTGGCTATAGTGCCGCCCATGGTCAAGAGTGCCCGCCGCAAGACCTCTGTTCGAGTGACAAAGGCCCTGGTCGCACGCGCGGTCGAGATCCTCGACCGCTTGGATGAACTCTATCCCCAGGCCACAACGGAACTCGACTACGGCGACCATTTCCAGCTGTTGATCGCCGTCATTCTCTCGGCTCAATGTACGGACAAGCGTGTCAACCTGGTGACTCCGGCCCTCTTCCGCCGCTACCCGACGGCGGGCGAACTGGCAAAGGCCACAACCGAGGAGGTCGAGCCCTTCATCAAGACCTGCGGCCTCTTTCGAAGCAAGGCGAAGAACGTCGTTCGCTGCGCCCACGATCTGGTGACCCTCCACGGGGGAGAGATCCCCAACAACCGCAAGGCCCTCGAGGCGCTGGCTGGGGTGGGCAGGAAGACGGCCAACGTCGTCCTGGCCAACGCCTTTGGCGAAGACGCAATCGCCGTCGACACTCACGTCCACCGCCTGGCGCACCGCCTGGGCTTTAGCCGGGCCAAAAGCCCTACAGCAGTCGAACACGACCTGATGGCCATTCTCCCCCAGGACCGCTGGATGAAGGCCCATCACACCCTGATTTGGCACGGTCGCCGCTGCTGCGATGCGCGCAAGCCCGCCTGTGGGCGCTGTCCGGTGGCGGAGCTCTGCCCCAGCGAAGAGCTCGGCTCCGACGCGGGTCCAAACAACGCCAGCTCCAAGGCGTCCAAGGCCGCCGACACGGCGCGCGTCCGAGGGACACGCAGTTGACACTGCGCGGTCCGGCCTTCCTCCGCTTCCTCGCGGGATGGGATCAAGACGCCGCAACACTGCAGCGGGCTCTTGCGGAGCGAGCCGGCCACCCGGTCGTTTTTTCCGAGCCCGGGGCCGACGACTCCGCCTCGGCCCTCGTTCAGCTCTTTGATCGCGATCCGCTCGATGCGGTCACCCAACGCGAGGACGGAACCTGGCTCCTGCCCTATCACCCCTGGGAGGCCTACCGAAGGGCCGTCGAAGAGCGCTACCTGGGGCCACCGTCGCCGCCGCTCCACGCCCGCATTCCACTGCCCTACCACTGGGTGCCCGGCCCCTTGCGACTGGGCCTCTATCCCCTGATCGCTGGCAGCCCCAGCTCTCCACCGGAAGCGCAGCCACCCGATCCTGCCTGGCCGATCGAGGGCCGCCTGGATGCGTTCCGGGCCACCCTCTACGACGGAGTCACACCGGACAGCGGGAGCCACCAGAAGGCCCGAGCCAAGGCTCCGGTGTCTGGCCCTTGGCCCGGCGGCAAGCGCTTCCCCTTGTTGATGACCCACGACATCGACACCAAGCGGGGCCTGCGTACTTCCTACGCCCTACTCGACGAGATGGTCGCCATCGGCCTCAAGCCCTGCTTCTTCCTCGTCGGCAAGGGCTACGCCTGGGATCCCGGCTTCTGTTCGGCCGTGCAGGAGGCGGGCGGTGAAATCGCCCTCCACGGAGCGCGACACGACAACCGAATCGCCTACCTCTCGGCCGAGAAGGCCGGCCAGCGACTCGACGGCTGCAAAGATCTCATCGACAACCACGGGATACGGGGCTTCCGATCCCCATCACTGCTCGTCTCTGATCCGCTGTACGACGCCCTCTCCACCCGATTTTCCTGGGACTCGTCGGTTCCCGACACGGACACCCACACGCTTCTCGGCGTCCGCCGCGGCTGCGGAACACTCTTCCCTTTCCGCCGCAGGGGGCTCGTGGTCCTTCCCACCACCATGCCGGCCGACGACCGGCTCCTCCTCCTCGGTTACGAGGGCTTGCGGCTGATCGATGTGCTCCGCCGCAAGTGGCTGCACGTCCGAGAAACGGGCGGTCTCTGCCACTTCTTGACCCACCCCGAGCCACACCTCTTCGGAAAGCGGCTCCTTCGCGACCTATACCGCGCCTTGCTGGGCGAGATCTTGGACGGCGGCGACGCCTGGGTAGCGACGCCGTCCATGGTTGCCGACTACTGGCTGTCCCTAGCCGAACCGGCACCGGGCGACGGCAGCAAGGCCGAGTGAAAGCCTATCCCCAGGATCCCCGGACCCGGCCGGCTCGGGGCACCGGAGACCTCCTCGTCACCGGCGCCACGGGCCAAGTTGGCCGCGCGCTGTGTCGCCTCTTGGGCGAGGCAAAGCGTCCTTTCCGGGCCCTCGTGCGCAGCAGCTCGAGGCGCGAGGTGCTCGACGGAACGGGCGCCTGGCTGATTGACGGCGACCTTCGCGACCCCTCTTCGCTCACAGCGGCCCTCGACGGCACAGCCACTGTCCTGCACTTGGCGGGCCTTGTCCGCGTCCAAGACGAGGCGCTGCTCCAGGCCGTCCACGTCGAGGGCACCCGAAACCTCGTAGAAGCGGTCCAGGCGGCGGGCACCCGTCGGATCGTGGCCCTCAGCTCGGACACGGTCAACCGGCGTTCAGGCGACGCCTACGCCCACTCCAAGGCCGAGGCGGAGCGGGTTCTCCTGGAGGGCTCGGAGGCAGGCATCCTGGAATGCATCCTCCTCCGCCCGCCGATGATCTTGGGACCCCATTCCCCGCATCTCGCGTCGTTGCGAAAGGCAGCTCGCCTTCCGATCTTGCCGCTGCCCGCCGGCGCGGCGAAGCGCTCTCCCGTCTTCGTCGAGGACGTCGCTCGAGCCCTTCTCGCGGCGGCCGAGCTGAAGCCGGAGGATCTTCCCCAGGCTCCCATCGACTTGGTCGGCCGAGACTCCGTCGACTTTGGCGAGCTCGTCGTTCGAGTGGCCCAGGCAGCAGCCCGGCGGCCCCCGCGGGTGCTCCGGGTACCCCAGGGCCTCCTGGCCAGTGGCTCGGAGCTGGCCCTCAAGCTGGGCCTGCCCGCCCCCTTCACCAGGGAGCGGCTCGCTGGAATGGCCGAGTCCCCCCCAACCGACGACGGCGAGGCAAGACGAGTGTTGGCGTGGGACCCCTTGCCGCTGGACGAAGTGCTAAGCCGCAGCCTCGGGACGAGCTAACTGCGCTCGTCGCCCGGGGTCTCGCCATCGTCCGTCCAAAAACCGACATAGACAAAGCCCTCCTTGCGCCCAACCGGGAAGGTCTTCAGCGGGAAGCCCGCATCGTCGAGGCAATCGCCAGTACGCACGTTAAAGCTCCAACGGTGGGCTCCGCAGGTGACCACCTCGCCGCACATGGTCCCGCCGTCACCAAGGGAGACCCGCTCGTGCGGACAGGGGTCGCCACTCGCGAACAGGGTCCCGTCCACGTTGTAGAGACACAAGGAGTAGTCCTCGACGACGACGCGCTTCTTGCTGCCCTCCGGGAGCTCGTCGACGGAACAGGCCTTGTAGAAGAAGACGGAACAGGCCTTGTAGAAGAAATAGGGCACGGCAGGAAATCCTAGCAGCCCCCTGATCTCCGCCGACCGGAGCGGGATGGGCCGACCTTGGGGCTGTCGACAACGCAGCTGCGGCCTATACTTTCGGGGAACCGCATCATTTGATGACCGGAACGGAGAGTGGGATGACCGACACCCCCATCGTGGTGGACGAGAGCTTCGTTCGCGCCATGCCCAAGACCGACCTGCACTGCCACCTCGACGGCAGCCTCAGGCCCGGCACCATCCTCGACCTGGCCGAGCAACAAGGGGTTCCGCTCAACGCTGGCACGCCCGAGGAACTCAAGGATCTGCTCCACTGCGGCAAGCTGTGTGACGATCTTGTCGACTACCTTCGGGCCTTCGACATCACCTGCAAGGTCCTGCAGACCGAGGAAGCGCTGCATCGCGCCGCGTTCGAGTTGGCCGAAGACAATGCCAAGG
>CAZQTQ010000243.1:6091-6790 GCA_964596025.1 uncultured Rickettsiales bacterium | reverse complement strand
TCCGTGTAGCCGTCGTTGTCGTCGTCGTAGTTGTCGGTGCCCTCGTCGACGTTCTCGTCGCCCGCGCCGCACCAGATTCCGTCGTTGTTGGAGTCAGCCTCGCAGTCGCAGTCGTTGTCGGCTGAATCGCACTGCTCGGGAGCGCCGGGGTAGGTCTGGTTCGTGCTGTCGTCGCAGTCGCCGTTGCACGGGCTTAGCCCGTCGTTGTCGTTGTCCAGGGCGTGCAGTGTGGTGTCGTTGTCGTCGCAGTCGCCAGGTACGGTTCCGTCGCTGCAGCTCGGTGTGCCGGTGCCCGACAGATCGTAGCCCTCGCAGCTTCCGTCTCCGTCGTCGTCGTAAGCCGAGGTGCCCTCGTCGTCGGTTCCGTCGCAGTCGTTGTCGACGCCGTCCGGGAGTTCTTCGGCCGTGGGGTGTGTCGAGATCGCTTCGTCGTCACAGTCGCCATCGCACAGCGTGTAGCCGTCGAGGTCGAGGTCTTCGGGGTAGATCGAGGGGTCCTCGTCGTCGCAGTCTGCCGGGTTGTTGCAGCTCGAGTAGCCGTCGCCGTCGTCGTCTAGGGGGTGGATTGCGGCGTCCTCGTCGTTGCAGTCGCCCAGGCAGCCCCAGACGCCGTCGCCGTCGCTGTCGAGTTCTCCTGCCGACACCGAGCCGTTGCAGTCGTTGTCGATTCCGTCGCAGATCTCGACGGCTCCTGGGTAG
>CAZQTQ010000243.1:0-6081 GCA_964596025.1 uncultured Rickettsiales bacterium | reverse complement strand
TGGGTAGGTCGTGGCCCCCACGTCGTTGCAGTCTGGCGTCTCGTGGCAGGTGGAAAAGCCGTCCCCGTCGGCATCGAGCGGATTCAGGTCAGTGTCTTCGTCGTCGCAGTCGCCGGGTACTGCCCCATCGACGCAGTCCAGGGACCCGTCACCGTCCAGGTCTGTGCCTTCACAGCTGCCGTCGCCGTCGTCGTCTGACGACGCCGTGCCCTCGTCGGTGATGCCGTCGCAGTCGTTGTCCACGCTGTCGGCCTCCTCGATGGCACCAGGGTGGACGGCTGCGTTGTCGTCGTCGCAGTCCTCTTCGCCGTCGGCGAAGCCGTCGCCCCGAAGGTAGCCGTCTTGGTCGACATCGCTTCCCTCTCGCCCATCGCAGTCGTTGTCGAAGCCGTCGTCAGCCACCTCCACGGCGGTCGAGTACACGGCCACGTTGTCGTCGTCGCAGTCGGCTCCCCCGCTGGCCTCCGAGGCCTCGCCGTCCCCGTCGGAGTCGGTACCGGCGTGGCCATCGCAGTCGCTGTCGCGGATGTCCTCCAGGGGGTCGCTGGCTCCCGGATGGATACTTGGGTCGGCGTCGTTGCAGTCAAAGAGCGGATCGGCGGAGTCGATGTTGGCGGGGTAGCCGTCGCCGTCGCTGTCCGTTCCGTCGTTTCCGTCGCAGTTGTTGTCAACCCCGTCGCCGTAGTCGTCGGTTGCGCCGGGATAGACCGCGGGATCGGCCGGATTGCAGTCGAGGCCGTCTTCCCAGCCGTCTTCGTCGTAGTCAAAGCGGACGTCGGTCTGGGCGCAGGCGCAGGCGCACATGCAGGCGAATGCGGCGGCGCCGGGCGCGAGCCGCCGCCTCCAGACGCGACCTCCTCGGTCCCTAGCCGTCCTCGCCTCCGTCGGCGTTCCCGTCCCCAAGATCCAGCTCCAGTCCCTCTGCCCCTGCATCGACGACGACACGCCCCCCATTCTGAAGGGAGCCAAAGAGCAGTTCGTTCGCGAGGGGCTTCTTGATGTTTTCGTGGATGACCCGGCCCATGGGGCGGGCGCCGAAGGTCTCGTCGTGGCCCTCTTTGGCCAGCCACTCGCGTGCGGCGGGTAGGACTTCGAGGTCGACCTTCTTGGCGGCGAGCTGCCCGTCCAGCTCATGGAGAAACTTGTCGACCACTTGCAAGACGACCTCTGGCGCGAGGCGCTTGAACTGAACGATGGCGTCGAGTCGGTTGCGGAATTCGGGGGAAAAGGCCCTCTCAATCGCCTTGTTCTTACCGACCAAGTCGCCTGCCTTCCCCGCGAAGCCGACCTGGCTGCGGCTCATGTCTCGGGCGCCGGCGTTCGTCGTCATGATGAGGACGATGGACCGGAAGTCTGCCTTGCGCCCGCTGTTGTCGGTCAACGACGCGTGGTCCATCACCTGCAGCAAGATGCTGAAGAGGTCCGGGTGGGCCTTTTCGAGCTCGTCCAGCACGAGGACGGCGTGGGGGTTCTTGGTGACGGCGTCGGTCAGGAGACCGCCCTGGTCGTAGCCCACGTAGCCGGGCGGCGCACCGATCAGCCGGGAGACCGCGTGCTTCTCCATGTACTCACTCATGTCGAAGCGTAGGAACTCGACCCCCATGACCTGAGCGAGCTGTTTGGCAAGCTCGGTCTTGCCGACCCCGGTGGGCCCGGAGAAGAGGAAGGATCCGACGGGCCGGTCTGGGGACCCGAGGCCGGAGCGGCTCATCTTGATGGCGGTCGCCACCGTATCGATGGCGTCGTCCTGGCCGAATATGAGCAGCCGGAGATCGCTTTCGAGGTCGCGCAGCTTCTCCCGGTCCGAGGACGAGACACTACGTGGCGGGATCCGCGCGATGCGGGCGACGACCTCTTCGACGTCCTTGGGCCGCACCGTCTTGCGGCGCCGAGACGCGGGAAGCAGGGCGATGCGGGCGCCAGCTTCGTCGATGACGTCGATGGCCTTGTCGGGCAGGTGGAGGTCGTTGATGTGGCGGGAAGCCAGCTCCGCGGCGACCCGGAGCGATGCGTCGGTGTAGCGCACGTTGTGGTGAGCTTCGTAGGGTCCGCGCAGGCCCCGCAGGATTTGGTACGTCTCCTCCACGCTGGGCTCGACGACGTCGATCTTCTGGAAGCGCCGCGCCAGAGCCCGGTCCCGCCCGAAGGCGCTCTTGAAGTCTGCATAGGTCGTGGCCCCTATGCAGCGAATGGCTCCGGAGGAGAGCGGCGGCTTGAGCATGTTGGAGGCGTCCATCGTTCCGCCGCTGGTTGCTCCGGCCCCGACGATCGTGTGGATCTCGTCGATGAAGAGGATTGCCTTCTTCGTGCCCTCTAGCTCGCGGATCAGCGCCTTGAGCCGTTCCTCGAAGTCGCCCCGGTATCGGGT
This sequence comes from uncultured Rickettsiales bacterium, assembly GCA_964596025.1. Lineage (GTDB taxonomy): Bacteria > Myxococcota_A > UBA796 > UBA9615 > UBA9615 > CAZQTQ01. The sequence goes on along the minus strand of CAZQTQ010000243.1, from coordinate 3,713 downwards.
GCCGGCGAGGACAGCGCTCATGTCGAGGGCGTAGAGCGCGCTGTCCTTGAGGGCCTCGGGGACCTTGCCCTCGTGGATTCGCAGGGCCAGACCCTCTGCCAAAGCGGTCTTCCCTACGCCCGATTCGCCAACAAGAACGGGGTTGTTCTTTCGCCTCCGGCAGAGCACCTGGACGATGCGCTCCAGCTCCTTTTCGCGGCCGATCAAGGGGTCGATCCGACCGGCTTTGGCCTCCGCCACCAGCTCCTTGCAGAAGGTGCCGAGCGGATCCTCGAAGGTCCCGCCGTCCTCGTCCTCCGTGCCCGTGGGGACGCGCGACCTCCCCTTGCCGGGGACTCGAGCAATGCCGTGGCTGAGGTAGTTGATGACGTCAAACCGGGCCACGCCCTGCTGCTCCAGGAGGTAGATGGCGTAGCTCTCCGGTTCCTTGAACATCGCCGTCAGCAGGTTGCCAGCGTCGATGCGATCGCGGCCCGCGCTTCGCATGTGCATGGCGGCCCGCTGCAAGACGCGGCGGAAGCTAAGGGTTTGGGCTGGGTCTCGCTTCTGCCCGTCGTCCATCGCTTCGACCTGCTCTGCGAGGAAGGTGCCGAGTGAGTCGCGGAGGGCGTCCAGATCAGCGGCGCAGGCCTCGAGGATTTCTTGGGCCGTCGGGTCGTCGAGCATGGCCAGCAGGAGGTGCTCCAGCAGCAGGTACTCGTGGCGGCGGTCGAGCGCCGCCTCAAAGGCCCGGGTCAGGGTCTCTTGCAGTTCTTGGGTCAGCATGGCCCTACTCGGGCTCCATGGAGCACTGCAAGGGGAACTCGTGGTGGGCGGCGCTGTCCAGCACCTGGTGAACCTTGGTCTCGGCGATTGCGTGAGCGTAGACCCCAGCCAATCCGATGCCGTCGTTGTGGACCGTCAGCATGATGTGGGTTGCCTCGACCTCATCGCGGTGGAAGACCTGCTGGAGGACTGCGACCACAAACTCCATCGGAGTGTAGTCGTCGTTGTGCAAGAGCACACGGTACTGCCGAGGCTGTGCGGTCTTCTGCCGCTTTCGGGTCTTGACCCCGCTGTCTTCCTGCCGCTGGTCTTTCTTGCCCACAGTCTGCCTGTTCTTGGGCCATCTCTTGGGGCCCTCCGTCCTCCTCCCAACTATAGTTTCGACCGATGCGAATGACCATCGCAGACGGGGTTGCCGAACTTGGGGCCGAGGCTTGGGATGAACTCGTGTGTTGCGCTTCGCCCTTCGTCAACCACGCTTTCCTCTCCGCGATTGAGCGCTCGCGATCGGTCGGGCCGGGGACGGGCTGGACTCCGCTGGTCCTGCTAGCCCACCAGGGGGAGCGGTTGGTCGGGGCTTCTCCGGCCTACGTGAAGACTCACAGCTACGGCGAGTACATCTTCGACTGGGCCTGGGCCGAGGCGGCCCAGCGTAACGGCATCCCCTACTTCCCGAAGTTGGTGGTCATGCCGCCCTTTACGCCGGTTACCGGCCGTCGCTTGCTCTCGAGCCCCGACGCGGGGCCGGAGGTGGCAAAGGCGTTGGCCGAAGCCGCGCGCCAGGTGGCCCTCGATCTTGGCCTGTCCTCGGTGCACTGGCTCTTTGTGACCGAGGGCGAGCGCGACGTATTGGTGGAAGCTGGATACCAGCCGCGCCTGACCCACCAGTACCACTGGACGGACCAGGGCTTTGGCTCGTGGGAGGGCTTTCTTTCCGCCCTGAGTTCGAAGCGAAGGCGGGAGATTCGGCGGGAACAGCGCCGACTCGGCGAGGGGGGTATTGCGGTGCGGATGCTGCGGGGCGAGGAACTCGAAGCCAACCACTGGGAGGCTCTGGACCGCTTCTACCGCAGCACTTCGCTCCGCAAGTGGGGGAAGCCCTACCTCAGTCCGGAGTTCTTTCGTGAACTACAGGGGCCCCTGGCTTCCTCGGTGCGGATGGCGGCAGCGACTCGGGAGGGGCGGCTGATCGCAGGAGGCCTCTACTTTGAGGGGTCTGGGGGGCTCTACGGACGCTACTGGGGCTGCGACGAGCACCACCGCTACCTGCATTTTGAGACCGCCTACCACACGGGGATTCGCTACTGCCTGGAACAGGGCTTGCCCCGTTTTGAGGCGGGGGCGCAGGGGGAACACAAGATCGCCCGGGGCTTTGCCCCCGTTGCCATCCACAGCGCGCATTGGCTGGCCCATCCTGGCTTGGCCGACGCAGTTGCGCGGTTCCTGGAGGCCGAGGCGGAGCACACTCGTTCGCTGATCGAGGTACTTGGGGGCCACAGCCCCTACCAGAGGGACCGGGCGGCCGGATTCGGTGCCGAGTCCGAGTCTTAGGTCAGCACCCCACCGCAGCTCGAGCCTGCCCCCGCCGTGCAACCAAAGCAGTGGTCGCCTGTCGCGATCAGGCGGTTGCTGAGGTCGTCGAAGCTCTCGATGTCCCACAGGCTGGGCCCGTTCTCGGTGGGCAGTTCCAGCATTTGGTTGAAGTCGCAGTCGAAGAGGCGGCCGTCCCAGCTGACACTCACCATCGAGCGGCACATCAGCTGGTCCACAGTGCGCCGGTTGAAGTTGTCCGAGAGGAGGGAGCGGTAGGTTTCCAGTTGTCCTTGGCGCTCCAGATTGGCTCGGAAGCGAGCGATGGGCATGTTGGTGATCGTGACCAAGCTGTTGAAGCAGATCCCGTACCGGGCCTCGAGTTCGTTCCGGTAGGCCTCCTCCAGTTCCGCCTGACCGGGCGGAAGGTAGGGGCCCGTCGGGTTGTAGACGAGGTCCAAGATCCGGCCGCTCCCCGGTCGGCCGTATCCCAGGGAGTTCAGCTTATGTAGCGCTTTCAGGCTGCGGCCGAAGACTCCACGACCTCGCTGTTTGTCGACATTTTCCTCGAGATAGCAGGGGAGGCTGGCCACCACCTCGACGTCGTGGGTGGCTAGAAAGTCCGCTAGGTCCTCCTGGCCCGCTTCCAGCAAGATGCTGAGGTTGCTGCGGTCGATGACCCGCAGTGCCTGTGCTCGGGCTGCGCGAACCAGGCTGCGGAAGTGGGGGTTGAGTTCCGGTGCGCCACCAGTGATGTCCACCAACTCCACCCCGGGACTTTGGGCGAGGACGCTTAGGATGCGCTGCGTTGTCGCCTCGTCCAGTGACTCCGTGCGATTGGGTCCAGCCTCGACGTGGCAGTGGTGGCAGGCCTGATTGCAGCGCTTGCCAACGTTGACCTGGAGCCATGTGATGCGGCCAGACTGGAGGGGCTGGCCTCCGCTGGCTTCGACGCGAGGGCCAAAGGCAGGTCCGGAGGGGACCACCGGAAGGGAAGCTGAGCATCCTTGGTGGGGCCGCGACACGACTGGAGGAGTCTAGCAGCGGCTCCGGGTTGGGGATCCTGGAGGAAGGGCCCGGACGGGCACTGGTTTTTTTCGGGCAAAAATGAACACGATTTCGGGGGTGTCATGGGTAGGTTCCGAGTCTCCTTGCGGCTGCGGCCGACGTGAGGCACTTGGCCTTGACTGATCCAAGCCGAACTAACCTAAGATACTGAAACAAAAGAACTTTTCTAACATACCCGTGCCCAGTACCCTCTTCCCCATCTGCTCGGCGATTTCGGGACAATCGGGGGCTAGCGCCGGTGGTTGGTGCAGCCCGAATCGAGTGGGGGGGGGTTGTAAGCAAGATCCTCCTCTGTCATATTTGCCGTTGGCGCTTCCAATGAGCGACCACGCAAGACTCGCAAGACTCGC